>CAJWQE010000010.1 GCA_913045375.1 uncultured Halieaceae bacterium
TGGGTCGGGCATGCCCCAATGTGCGCGAGATGCATCGCTCATCCAGAGCGGGCAAGCCTCGTTCGCGGCGCTATCGCAGACCGTGACCACCAAATCAAACTCCTGATCGGAAAAGTCATCCCAAGACTGGCTGCTCAAGCCCTCGATAGGGAGGCCACGAGCAGCGAGGAACTTAAGTGTAAGAGGATGAATGTCTCCTGCGGGTTGACTCCCCGCACTGAACGCACGAAACACACCGTCAAACTGAGTGTTCGCGATTACCTCGGCAAGCACGCTTCTGCATCGATTGTGAGTGCAAATAAACAATAGATTAAACGGCTTTACCACCTACTTACTCCTTACCTACCCTAACTTCCTGGTCATCAATGAGCCAAACCGTTCAGCTTTACCCTGTAGTTTGCCTGAGGCCAAGTTTGCTCGAGCCAGTGCCCAACTTACCTGGCGTAATCAGCAGCCTCGAAAAGAGTCGTCTCAGACAATCTGCTTAATTTACTTCGCTTTATCGTCAACTGCCTCTACTCGCTTTCGGCTACCTATCCATGTTCTTTCTAGCTACTTTTTCAGCTACTTTTCTGCTCTAGGTACTCCTCGTCTTACCCTACCACCGACCCTACTACCTATCGTTCTGGCTATCCTTCTGGGTCGATTTCTTTTAGGGTACCGGCCCTTCATGACAGTTATGACGATTCTTTGTCGATGTTGACCGTCCCAACACAGCGCATCCTCACGTTTGGCTTCATCGCCTTTGTTCTTATTGGTCTAGAGCAGGGCCTACTGGGCCTATTCGTTGCTGAACTCGGCACGAAGCTCGCTAGGTCACCTGAGGACCTGGGACTCTTTTTTGCACTTCATGGCCTTGGCTCTGCTGTCGTAACCGGATCAGCACTTATTGGATGGATGGAGCAGCGAAATAGTAAACGCATAGCGCTCGCCAGCCTGTCACTGTGTCTCGGTTCTTTCCTTGTCGTGACAGGCGATTACTGGCTTCTAAAACTCATCGCGGCGCCGCTGCTTGGCCTCGGGTTTGGCGGTCTTTCGATGTCATTTAATACACTGTTCGTGACCCATTTTTCACAGAAGAATGCAGGGCTACTCAATGTCTTGAATGCTACCTATGGCCTTGGCGCCGTCGCTGCGCCATGGCTCCTCAGCCAGGGGCTTCTGACGGGTAGCGAGCTTTTTGTCGCTATCGCTCTTGCGTCAATGGTTGTCTGCCTCGGCGCCTGGCATATTGATGACCGAATACCCACGCGCTCAGCTATTACATCTGAGAACGAGTGTGTAGCGCCGATCCTACCGTTACTGCTTACCGCCTTTGCCATTCTCTTCATCGAGGCTGGCCTCACCTATTGGATGCCATCACTGCTCAGCGATCCAGCAGGTGACGGTAAAGCGGCCGCTGCCTATATGGCGCGTTTCTTTTTCTGGTTTGTCATCGTTAGGCTCACCGCCGCTGCACTCGCAGTCTGGATTTCGACACTTGGTTTCGCAGTATTCGGACTGGTTGGTATCTTCTGTTCGCTGGTCCTTGTATTGGCCGGCACTGTTCCGCTAGCAGATACCAGTTTCACTGGGGCCTTTATGGGTTTGATATTTCCCAATGCTTACGCATGGATGCTCACCAAGGGCGGTGGAGGTACAACTACCGGCGCTAAAATTCTGCTGAGTGCGATCACAGGTGCGACATTGGGCCCATGGCTGCTCGGCTGGGTGTTACCTTACCTGGGTCAAAGTGCTGTGCTATGGCTTTTAAGCTCACTGAGTCTAGCCACCGCTGGTTTGATGCTTATCACCCATTTAAATGTTGAGTACCGGAAATCTTGTCAAGCGCAATAGATGCCTGAGCCGTCGATACATGGTTAGATAACCGGCCGATCAAAAAACCATTTTTAAATAATTAGTCTGGGAGTTTCAGTACATGGATACGTCAACACTATTTTCGCTCGAAGGAAGAACCGCACTCGTCACAGGGGGGTCGCGCGGCATTGGTAAAATGATCGCCGCTGGTTTTATTGCCCAAGGCGCAAAGGTCTACATTTCATCGCGAAAAGCCGATGTTTGTGATGCTGTTGCCGAGGAGCTGGGTCCAAACTGCATCTCTCTACCGCAGGACATAAGCACCGTAGCAGGTTGCCAGATGCTGGCCGATGCGTATTTCCAGCACGAGAAATCGCTCGATATTCTTGTGAACAATGCTGGCGCCGCATGGGGCGAGCCCTTCGAAACCTTCCCCGAGAGTGGTTGGGATAAGGTAATGGATCTGAACGTTAAGTCACTGTTCTTCCTCACGCAGGCACTCCATGGACCGCTCAAAGCGGCGGCGTCAAGAGAGCAGCCAGGCAAGGTCATCAATATCGCATCTATCGACGGCATTCGGATTAATCCCTGGGAAACCTACAGCTATCAGGCGTCAAAAGCGGCAGTGATTCAGCTTACAAAGCGCATGGCAACGCGTCTCATTAAAGACAGCATCAACGTTACCGGGATCGCACCCGGCGCCTTCGCATCTGAAATGAATAAAGCAGCGCGCGACTTTGGGGATGCCGTCGGTAACGGTGTTCCATCAGGTCGCATCGGCCGTGATGAAGACATGGCCGCGGTAGCCATCTACCTGGCTGCCCGCAGCGGAGACTACGTCGTCGGCGAGACGATTGCCGTTGATGGTGGCGTTGTGTACGGCTCGGCCGCAGAAACCATCAGCCCCTAAAGTTCAGACCTATTGAAGCAAAAAAGCCCCAGTCGATATGACTGGGGCTTTTTTTATTTCAATGATGAAGGAGCGCTGTAAAGTTTCGTTTTACTGGCCCTGCGATTTCTGTTGGTTATAGAGCGGCTCCATCATCTGATCAACGCCAAACGTAGCCGGTCGCTGACGCGGTGGAAATTGGGCTAGTGTGGTCAGAAACTTTTGAAGTTCAATGCGTGCAACAGCGATACGCGGAGGTACTTTGCGTACCCACCAATCTTCGTAGTTATCGGCATGTACATCAGCTCGCTCGAAGGGGTCGCGTCGTAAATGAAAGACTTTCGGAATACGGAGCTCATCAAACTGCTCTCGCCATACCGCAAAGCCTTGAGCACGCTGTTCAGCAAAAACAACCTTCCAGTCTCCTGTTCGAATCGCCGTTAAGACACCGTCGTCGCTCCAGTAAAAGAACGAGTTCCGTGGACCAAGATCCGTTTCCCCCTCCAGTAACGGAAGGAAGTTGTAACCATCGAGGTGATTTTTATAGGGCTTGCCATCAACCGTCACGCCCGCTTTGAGCTCGGCGACGACATTGGGACGTCCAGCAGCAGCCATCAAGGTTGGCACCCAATCCTCGTGTGACATGATCTCGTTAATGACCTGTCCTTCCTTAATCCGGCCAGGCCATCGGACCATCGCTGGAACGCGAAAACCGCCCTCCCAATTCGTATTCTTCTCGCTTCTGAACGGCGTAATCGCGGCATCCGGCCAGGTGTTGTAGTGCGGACCGTTATCGGTCGAGTACATGACGATGGTGTTATCGGCAACGCCTAGCTTATCGAGATGGTCGAGCAATTCGCCAACCATCATGTCGTGACCCACCATGGCGTCGTTATAGAAGCCCTGGCCCGAGAGCCCGCGCTCATCATCGGCCGTGTGCGTAAAGAAATGCATGCGGGTTGTGTTGTACCAAACAAAGAAGGGCTTGCCCTGATCGACTGCGCGCGTCATGAAATCAAGGGCCGCAAGCTTGAACTCTCGGTCCACAGTCTTCATGCGCTCGCGGGTCAAAGCGCCAGTATCAACGATGTCGCCATCAGCAAAACTGTGGATCACACCGCGCGGTGAAAAGAGCTTAACAAGCAATTCATTGTCGTGAGGGTAGTCAGGATCCTCTGGCTCTTCCTCTGCATTCAGGTGGTACAGGTTGCCGAAAAACTCGTCGAATCCGTGGTTTGTAGGAAGAAACTCGTCCTTATCACCAAGGTGGTTCTTACCAAATTGGGCAGTGACATAGCCCTCGTCCTTGAGAAGCGACGCCAGGGTCACGTCCTCGGGCCTAATACCGAGGTCAGCACCAGGCGAGCCAACTTTCGTCAGTCCTGTGCGAATCGGTGATTGGCCTAAGATGAACGCAGAGCGTCCAGCGGTGCAACTTTGCTGACCATAATAATCAGTGAACTTGGCACCCTCTTCGGCAATCCGATCAATATTTGGCGTGTCGTAGCCCATCATCCCCATGTTGTTGGTAGAGAGATTCCAAAAGCCAATGTCATCGCCCCAGATGATCAGCATATTGGGCTTGTCTTGCGCCAATGCTTGGCCAGCAAATACAAAGCTCAACAGAAAAAATATAACGCGCATGGGTTTTTACCCTTTATTGTTAGAGTCGCCGTAGGTTACTGCCTCACGTCTTCTATGGCGACTCTTAGAGAGAGATTTCTCTACTTCGTTTGGTACTTCGAGTAAGACTCAAAGTACTATTGGGCACTATCGAGCCATGGGGTAGAGGGAGTTAGGGCCAATATGCGTAGCGTGACGTTTCAGAAGACCGAGATCATTCCCAACAAAATCGTTTGTGTTGGTAAGAACTACGCGGCACACATCGAAGAAATGGGCAGTGTACCGTCTGACCAAATGACCGTATTCATGAAGCCCAACGCCTGTATCAGCGATCAACTAGTGGCCCATCGTGGGGAACAAATTCATTTCGAGACGGAAATTTGTTTGCTCATTCAAGGCGGTGCTGTGGCGGGAGTGGGTGTTGGACTCGATCTCACTAAGAGAGCTACGCAAAAAAAGCTTAAGGATGCTGGCCTCCCCTGGGAGCGTTCTAAAGCCTTTGAGGGCTCGGCAGTGTTCAGCCACTTTGTCGATGCACCGGCTTCCCTGACTGACCTCAAATTAGAGCTCTGCGTTGATGGTGAGCCACGCCAGCAGGGTGGTCCACGACAAATGCTCTATCAGCCACAGACAATCTTGGAAGAGCTCCGCTCTTTCATACCGCTTGAAGATGGCGATATTGTGATGACCGGGACACCCTCCGGGGTTGGTCCAGTCGAGCGAGATTCGCTTTTTGAAGCGCGATTACTCGATGCCCATACGGAACTGGTTAGCGCTTCATGGCGCGCAATTTAGAGACAAATGCAAAGATAACAGAGCGCTAACCAGCGCCCGCCTTTACGAATTCAGGTCTTCGATAAATTCATCGATTTCCGCAGTCGTCGTGGTGAAGGAAGTTACCAAGCGATACGCCTTAGGTAAGGATGGCCAAGCGTAAAACATGTGTCCGCGTTGCAGGAGCCCCTCCGCAACGTCCTCCTCCATGGAAACAAATAACTCATTACCGTCACCACCCGCCAGAATCGAAGCATTGTTTGATGAAGAGATACCGTCCCGAAGTCTAGCCATACTGGCGTTTGAGGCTGTAGCTAGCTCAAGCCACAGATCACCTGCAAGGTAAGCGTCAAACTGGGCCGCGAGATATCGATGCTTCGACCAAAGGTGGCCACCGCGCTTCCGATGGAATTCGGCCAACATCGCTTCATCGGGATTGAAAAATACCAGTGCCTCAGCCGCCATCGCGCCGTTCTTCGTTGCGCCAAAACTAAGCGCATCGACACCGGCACGCCAGGTGAGATCGGCCGGGCTTTCACTACCACCTGCGACGGCATTAGCGAATCGGGCGCCATCCATGAACAACTTCATACTGCGAGACTTCGCTAGCTCAGAATAAGCGACAATTTCATCGGGAGAGAGTCGAGCACCCAACTCGGTCAAATTAGAAATTGCAATCACCGCAGGTTGGACAGAGTGCACTCCCCTCGCACCAGATAGGTCAATTTTTTGTGCCAACTCCTCAAGGTCAGGTTTTGCATCGTCTCCCCCGACCGTGAATTGTCGAGCACCGCCAGTGTACAGCTCGGGCGCTGTCGACTCATCGTTCACGATATGTGCTTCAGCGTGCGCATAGATGCCGGAAACTGAAGAGGCAAGCGTCGCCAGACCGATACAGTTGGCTGCTGTGCCGGTGGCAACCAAAAAAATGCTAACTTGGCAGTCAAATAGCGATTCGAATCTCTTGTAGACCGATCGCGTTAAATCATCATCTCCGTAGGCAGCTGTATTACCAGACGAAGCCAAAACCAGAGACTCAATGATCTTGGGATGTGTGCCAGACGCATTATCGGAGCCAAAATTTGCCATTGATCTAACCTAAAATATAGACATCAAAAAAGTTATCGCACACTAAGCCTGCAAATCACTCTTATATTTGAAGAATGTTTAGTCGATTACCTACATGGGCAGCATAAAAAAGCGGGCCGAAGCCCGCTTTCGATAACACATCACTGCTCAATCAAAAGTTGTACTTAAAGCCAGCTTTGATGATTCGACCCAGCGGGTTGTGGTTGTATGCATCGTACATTAAGTCACCATAGGCGACTGGCGGCATCTCATCCCCTGCATTAATTGCGGACAACGTGACAGCAAAGCTATCGTCAACATCAATATTCACGTGAATATCCACCGTGGTAAAGTCGTCAACACTATCCACTCCTTCAGGCAGGTTTGTGCGTCGATCTTTAACGCTGTCGGAGTGATTAACGTATGCGGATAAGCTCAGCTCTGACGTCACACCCACAGTTGCGAAGGCTCTAGCGCGGAGCTGGGGAATGGGGCGGGCGGTGTTATTGAAGTTGTAGTAGCCCGCAGTCTCCTCACCAGCGGCTATCAACACGTCACCCTTGTAATAATCACCCACCTTATTGCCTAGGGTATAACTCCCCTCCAAACCTAGACTAAAGGGCATTCCAGCGTCGGATTGATAGCCCAAAAAGAAGTCAACGCCGTCAGACTCCAGACGCGGTCCATTTATAATGAAGGTATTAATACGCTCGATTCCGCTGGCGGCGCACGATCCATCCGCCACACCCGACTGACAGATAATTTGCGCTTGCACTGCGGCTTGAGCCGCGCCACCTGCTGCATAGGCAGCTACTAACTGACCGTAAGCCTCGGTGATGATCGGATTATCAAAGTCAAAATACCAATAATCGAGGGTAGCATTCAGGTTATCGCCTGAGTAAACGAAGCCCACGTTGTAAGTAAACACCGATTCGGGTTCAAGATTAGGATTACCTGTGGTGTCGATGGCTTTAAATGCAATGGCGGGAGCCACATAGGCAAGTGCCGTTGCAGCGCTGGGGTCCAACTGATTAGGGTCGGGTGCCCTAAAGGTCGTTTGCGCCGATGCCCTAAGCGAGAAACTTTCAGAAATCTGATACAGCAGCGAGACCTTTGGATCTAGAGTATCACTGCCAGACCCGTAGTCTTCGTATCGTAAACCAACACTGGCTTCCAAGTTTTCACTCAACGGCATGTAAGCCTCTGCAAATACAGCATAAACCGTCTGGTCAAGCTCGTAAGGTGATCCCGCGGCCAAGAAGCTGTGAAGACCTGTCCGGCTTACACAATCCATATAGCCGGTTACACGGCAAGGATTAACGTTAACATTCGCGGTGTCCTCAACTCCTTGACTCACGTCGTTCTGGCGATACTGAAAACCATAGGCGATATCCGCATTGCCTAATGACTGCTGAAGGACAATGTCCGCAGTGAAGAGCTCGTTCTCTCCTCTCACCTTCCACTCGTCGTCAATCCAGTCTTGCATCGCTTGTGTATTAGCAACACTCGGGTCGTAGTTTGGATTGACAAACTGCCCGAAATAGCCGGACTGAATCGCTGTTGAAAAGGGGTTGAAATAGCGACAGTTGCCTTGCCCCGCGATTGCGCCATTGGGACTGACAGTTTCGTCCGGATTCAGCGTTGCGCCGCAGCCTTCACCGCCATAACCGAGATAAGCCAATTTAGTTTTTTCAATACTCGCGTCACGTGAGGAATAACCACCTTCAGACCGTGAGTAGGCCATGTTTAGTGTGTAATCAACATCCTCAGTCAAAGCACCGCTTAATGAGCCAGCGAAGCGATAATTTTGATACTCCCGCGGCGCCGTGCGGGGTCCTGAAGCACCCACACCGTTCACACGTCCACGTACGATGATATAGCTCGGATATGCAGGTAAGGACGCAAAGTACTCGGGATAAGTCGATTCGAGACTTTGCCAGGCTGGGCTGTCAGGAAACACCGTCTGTACCGGATCAATGATCCGCTGCGGAGGATACGATGGGGAGGTCGCCCAGTTAGGCACGTTCGTATCCGCATAAAGGGCTTCTAGGTGCAGCACGTCACCGTTGGCGAGGGTCCCATTAATTTCAGTGAAAATCTCAAAGTGTTCCTCATTCTCGACAAAATTATCGAATTGCGTGTACTGAAACACACAAGTGCCTCCAGCTACGAGGCCTCCGGCATCAGCACAGCCGGGATCAGGACCTCCCCCGATAATTGTATCGAAGCCCAACCCCTGACCGTTCGGATTGGTGTCAAGGAAGGGATAAAGAGTGCCCGGATTACCAATAGTAGAAAACCCATCGAATGGGAGGTAACTACCGTCTAGGCGGGTTCCAAAATCTCTATCTCGCTGCTTCAGCTGGCTGCGCTCTCGGTAACCGGCAGAGGTGACCCAATTGAAGTCTCCGATTTCGGTGCCGAATATAGCGCTCAAGGAGTAATCGCCATTGGAGTCGGCAATACTCGCGTAATTACCTTGCAATTCGAATCCTTCAAAATCGGACCGCGTTATAAAGTTCACTACGCCGCCGACCGCATCTGATCCATAAGTCGCCGCGGCGCCCTCCTTTAGAACTTCTATACGCTCGATCGCGACACCAGGAATCGAGTTAATATCCACAAAGCGACCAGCACCCAATCTAACTGGAACAGCTGCTTGTCGTTGTCCATTGATTAACACAAGTGTTCGAGCAGGACCCAGACCTCGCAAATTTACATTTGCCAAACCTTCAGTCGCATTGGATTCAAATTGGTTAGAGTCACCGTCAACACCGGAACTGAAGCTCAAGTTTTTAGTGAAGTCGACAAGTGACGGACTGTTTTGCATGTCCAATGCCGAGCGATCGTAAACCGACACGTTGGTTTCCGCGTCGGTCGCCGTTCCCTTGATTAGTGATCCTGTTACCAGCACCTCCTCTAAGTTGTCTCCTTCCTGAGCAGATGTGGAATGGATAAATGAGGTAGCAGTCATAGCTGCTGCAATTATGAACAGGCCTTTACAGCTGGACTGCCCATTTTCAATGAGTCGTTTCATAGTCGTAGTCCGCTTGTTATCTTAATATTGTCGTTTATTCTTTTAATAATGCCACTTGGGCCTTGGGCCCATGTCTTATAAAAAAGCAAAATTATGGCGAGTGATCAACTAAATTAATGTAATTCCGACACGTGTTCGGCGAATTTCGCATCTCCAAAGGGCCAATTAGCCTGCTGCACAACTAGGTATTTGGTAACCATTGCATTAATCAGGCACAAAAAAAGCCGCCCTAGGGCGGCTTTTATCATACTCGATTCACTTACAGAGCGAACTTCACGCGCGCGAACAACATACGACCACGCGGATCGTGGTGCTTAGGGTCGTAGCTGAAGTTCGCTGCGTCATAAACACGAGGCGCCTCTTTATCAAATACATTCTTGCCACCTAGTGTGAATACAGCTTGGGTATCACCAAGGTTGAAGTTGTAGTTGTAGCTGAGGTCAATGGTTCGCCAGTTACTAATGCCACTGTTGAATCCAAGTGCCTGAGCTGAAGCCGGAACAGGCCGCCCAGTCTTGTAAGAGTCAACGTAGTACACAACCATTGAAGCACTGTGGTTGCCTCGCTCCCAATCGGCAGTCAGGTTCCACTTTTTCTCGGGCATCGAGCGAACGAAGTTGTCGTGGTTGAATGAACCCACAACGTCTCTTGTTCCGCCATTACCATCCGGAATCTCGTAGCTCAAGAATTGGCTGTATGCCAACTGAATACCAAAGTCGCCTTTGTCGCCAGCAGGGATATTCCAATCAGCAGAAACGTCCACACCATCTGTTTCTACGGTCGCGGCGTTAATGAAGTTGGTAGATACACCTTGCAACTGACCCGAGTCATTTCGGCGAATATCAGGACCATTTGGATCCGCATTCAGCTTGCCTTGCGCGTTCTCAATCGTGATCACGTCTTCGTAATCAAACTGCCACCAGTCGAGACGCATATTGAAGTTGTCACTCGGCGTCCACACAACACCAAGATTGGTGTTGGTAGAAGTCTCAGGCTTCAAATCAACGTCGCCCTCGGTCAATACGCGAATAAACAAAGTACCGCTAGAGAGTGGATCCGACAGACCCTGAAGTGAAGTTTGACGGTTAAATTGCTGAATCAACGACGCTTCACGAAACGCAGTGGACATTGAGCCCCGAACCACAACAGTGTCTGACAGCTGCCAGCGTAGCGCCAATTTTGGGTCAAGACTGCTGTCTGATTCCAAAGACTCGTATCGCGCCGCGACACTCATCTCGAACGAATCGGTTAGCGGAATGTTGGCCTCGGCAAAAGCCGCAAAAGAGTCTCTCGATGCCGAGGGCTCTGTACCACCGCCCAAGAAGATCAAGTCGACATCCTGCAGAGCACCTGTTTGTGGATCTCGTTGCTGTGTCGAAATTTCATTTCGTGCGATAGAGAAGCCTTCGTTACGGAATTGAGCGCCATAAGCGACGTTGATTGTGCGACCAGATGCAATTTCTAAAGGACCTGAGACCACCAGGTCTGCAACCGTAAGGTCGGTAACCATATTTGTGTAGGTTTCTGCACTAATGTAATCGATCAAACTCTGAGAGTTCTGGCTTGGATCAAAGATGTTGAAGGTCTCAGTGCCACTCTCACCACCCGCACCCGCCAGAGCGGCGTTCAAACGAGAATTGATCGTGTCGGGCTGCCAGCCCTCTCGATCGTTCTCAGAATAGGTTAGCGAGGCATTCCAATCCCATGCTCCATCATCAAGCGAACCAGATAAATCGAGAGAGGCTCTCAATGTCTCAGAGTTACGCGGTGCGAAAGGCGAGGGCGCTTCCGCACCGAGCGGACGACCGTACCAACGAACAAAGCCATTGAAAGGGCTGCCAGCCTGTCCCGGGAGAATAGTCGGGAAAGAAAGGTTTGGATAAGACGGAGACTGTGGATTATCCAGTACTTCGTTCTTGGCGAATCCTAGCTCACCGCGAACGGTGACGCCATTATCCATCTCATGAGTAATCGCCGCATAGAGGTTGGTGCGCTCTTCCTCATTAACCAAGTTGAATCTTGGCCCGTAGAGGAATCCGCACTTCTGTCCACCAAGCGATGGAATAAAGCCACCCGACAAGAGTCCACCGTTGGCCTCACAGTTCGCATCAGGGATAGTCTCACCGGGACCATAGGTACCCTCGTAAATACCTGTGCCATCAATAAACACCGGGAGACCCGGCGCGAGACCGCCCAAATTCAGGAAGCTGCGCCCCAAAGTACTGGCAGCGTTGATTGTGGTGTAAGGGCGTTCTGCAGAACTCATTGGATCCTGCTGCATGTAGCTGCCGGACAGAATCACATTCGTATTGTCACCAATACCAAAACCAGCCAGAACACTAACGTCGTCAGTTGTTTGGTCACTAGATTCTACCTTTTGATGCCCTACGGACACCTCTAGGCCTTCAAAATCGTCACGCAGAATGAAGTTTACTACGCCCGCAACTGCATCAGAGCCATAGGTTGCGGTAGCACCTTCTTTCAAGATCTCTACCCGCTCAAGGGCTGCCATGGGGATTGTCGCTGTATCGACGAAGACCGAGCCATCATTGGCGATTGCTGCTGCAATCGTTTGACGCTTGCCGTTGACCAGCACGAGTGTAGAGGTAAGCCCGAGGCCTCGAAGGTTAACGTTCGACGTGCCTTGCGTTGAGCCTGATGTGAACGAGTCTGGATTGTTTTCTGTACCGCTGCTCACCGCCAACTTCTGGGTCAATTCACCAATGGTGAGGGCACCCTGCTTCTGAATATAGTCGCTATCAAGCACGTCGACAGGTGTCGCTTCATCAGTGCCAGAGCCCTTAATGTATGAACCTGTAATAACGACTTCTTCAAGGTTTTTATTGTCATCCTGAGCCAAGGCTGTATTGGCAACCAGAAGGTTAGCCGTCAACAAGCTCAGCGCGAATGGTATGGCTTTGCCACCCATCGCCAATGAGGTTTTCCGCTTCATTACCGCTCCTTATTATTGAAAATATTTTACTGCGACGCGTTGTTATCAGTTTTCGCGTCGGCGCGAGTACAACATTATTTGGGTCAGCCTTCAATTAAAAAAGCAGGCTAAAGGAATCAGATTCCATGCGTCGTTCATATTTTCTGGCATCGTTGTATTTATTGCCCAAAGACAGTAGCGTTACGTAAACGTGAGAGCGACGGCCATGCAAGCAATCCTAAAACTGGATGTGGCAGGGCAACCCAGAGGCTGGCTAAGCCTCCAGGAAGCGATCTCTGCCTACGCTCGAGGCGATGTCATCTACGGCATCGGGGATCCCCTCCCCCCGGTGTTTGGTGGCACACAGCGACTCACCGGTCTTCGATCAAAGCTTATCCTTCAACCCATCGTTGCGCTCAATGGCCGAGTGTTTGATCACTTTACGCCACCGCTCTGTAACCGAACGCTGTTTAGGCGTGATGACCACCGATGTCTTTACTGCGGGGATCAGTTTCCAAGAAGTGAGCTAACGCGGGATCATGTGGTGCCAACTTCGAGAGGCGGCACGGATAAATGGGAGAATGTTGTCGCTGCTTGCAAGCGCTGTAACTGGCTCAAAGATTGTCTGACACCGGAGGAAGCGAACATGCCGCTTCTGGCCATTCCCTTTAAACCCAACTCTTATGAATGGCACTTCCTGGCGAAGGACCGGGTGCTGGCCGACCAAATGGAATACCTGTCGACTCAGTTTAGAGCTGATCGCGACTGGGCCCATTAACTGGGCTCCTAAACCAAGGCACCAAAGAGCGCAACCAAGTCGGTAGCTTGCTTAGCCTCTGTAATAGCGATTAGGCACCATGGGTAGTTTAACAACCGTCAGATCAACGCGCTTACCACGCACCATCACGTGAAGATCCGAACCCTCCTGGGAGCAGACAGGTTGAACAAACGCCATCGCCACGGGACCACCGACTGAAGCCCCGAATGCATCCGAACAAATCACGCCAACCTCGTTACCTGCACTATCGAGCAAAGTCTCTCCCGCTCGAACAGGTCGCCGGCCATCGACGCGAAGACCCACTCGCTTCCTCGCCGCACCCTCTGAAAGTTGCTGATGAATGATTGCTGCACCCGGATAGCCGCCGGGACGGTTGCCGCTCTCACGTCGTTCTTTGGCAATCGCCCAATTTAGCCCGGCTTCGATTGGCGTAATGTCGGCAGATAGCTCGTGTCCGTGCAAGCAGAGGCCCGCCTCCAGCCTGAGAGAATCCCTTGCACCCAATCCAATCGCCTCGACCTCGGGCTCAGCCAGCAAACATTGAGCGAGCCTTTCCGCCTCTGATGCGGATACCGAAATCTCAAAACCGTCCTCGCCGGTATAACCCGAGCATGTGACCCAAACATCGATGCCATCAAGTTGATCATGAGCGGCCGTCATAAAGCCAAGTCCACTAGCTGTTTTTCCCAAGCGCGCCATCACGGCACGCGACTCTGGTCCTTGGAGTGCCATTAACGCTCGGTCCTCATGGAGCTCAAACGTCAGATCCGGGAGCGCAGCTCTCAAATAGGCAAGGTCCTCGTGCTTATTACTCGCGTTTACAACCAAGTTGAATCGCCCGTCACCAAGGTTAGTGGCGATTAGATCGTCTCTGACACCGCCAGCCTCGTTCATCAAGAGTCCATATACGCTCGACATCGGCGCGAGGCTAATAAAGTCATTCGGCATAACTCGCTCAAGCCGCTCTGCAACAGAATCACCGATGACGGTTACCTGCCCCATGTGAGAGACATCAAAAAGACCAGCCTGCGAGCGCGTGTGATTGTGTTCTGCAATAATGCCGCCCGGATAACTGATGGGCATGCTGTAACCAGCGAAGGGAACAAGCTTTGCTCCGAGCGTTTGATGAAGTGCCGTCAGTGGCGTTTCGAGTAACAACTGAGCCTCCCCTGAGGTGTAAGCGTAAGAGGTATTACGTAAACAGCGGTGCGCCAAATAAAGCAGGTGCGCATTCCAGATTAATCTCACCGGCCTTTTCTAATGGCCTATCTCAATGGCCGGTGAACATAGTATGAAGGACAACAATATGGCGCGTCACCCGATACAAGTAGTGAGCTTAATTGGGATGCCAGGTAGCGGTAAAAGTACCGTAGGAGTCTTGCTAGCAAAGCGCCTCGGTCTCGCCTTTGTGGACACCGATTTGTTGATTCAAGAGCAGGAGCAAGCCACGCTCGCCGAGATCATTGCGGCTAAAGGCCACGAAGCGCTACGCGTTATCGAGGAGCAAGTGCTGCTAGACATGGACATAGGACTTTCGGTCATTTCAACCGGCGGATCCGTGGTCTATAGCGAGGCGATCATGAATCGTTTATCGAATACCTCGTCGGTGGTCTATCTGCGATCACAGCTGGCAACAGTTGAGTATCGAATTTCTCTTGCACCTGATCGTGGTATCGCCTCGCCCGGCAGTCATACGCTCGAGGATGTCTACAACGAACGCGTCCCGCTGTACGAGCGTTATGCAGCTATCACTGTCGACGTTGACAGTGAACCGCCCGAGACCATCTCCGGACACATCGCTACCGCTTTGGACAGCACGAAGGTATAGACGGACGCGTCCGCACACCCAAAAACAGCAGCAGGCAACTGCTCTAACCTCGACAAATACTGACTCTGAGCTTGCCGTAATACATTGGCATAGTACTTGCGAATCCTTCGCTGCTACCGCCCGCTAAATTGGACTTTCACTCACACATGGATGTGTGCACGGGTGGGAGCATCTATCCCTCCGAGAGTGTCGATCTCGCAGTTGCTTAAAAAGTCTCCAAAAGCACTTGTGGATTTATAGAAAAGGGAGGACAGTCCAAAAAAAAGCGGTTGAGTTTTTTACCTTTGGAACTAGCTAGGGGTGAACATGCAGGGCCGAGACCAAGACAACAGCGACATGCCACTGACGGATGATGTTGCGGAAACCATTCTCAGCGACTTCGACGAGGCAGCGCTCGACGAGATAGAGAAGAGCACACCCACACTCTCCGATGCGGCTCGATTAGCGCAGAAGCGCCGGCGCGCCGAAGATCTGCTAGAGCGACGGCGCTTACGCGAAGAGTTGGGTGATGATGACTTCAATTTTGACTGAGTAGCTGAGACAACTAACCCGCTACTAAGTCAGTTTCCTCTCGCCATGAAACGACGTTTCGCTCGATAACAAAGAAGGCGAATAGCCACAGAATGGCGTCCCAGAAGTCGAGAAAATCACCTTCGAAACCCCAATACACCGCTGCCGCGAACAAAATAAAATACAGTAGCAACTTTAGCGAGAAGATCGCGCCACCGTCCGATGTGCCACCGCTTCGGGAGGCCAGCACGGCGCGTACCTCGACCTCAAGTACTAAAACCACAAGAATCCATGCTGCAGCGTTAATGAAGTCCGTAGCAGCGAGCCAAATCGCGCTCTGAAGTAATACTGGGGTTGCGAGTACGCGATCATAATTGCTCAAGATCACCCAATTACCCTCGCCGCAGGCATTGATCGTGAGGGGCTCAAATTTGTCCAGATCCTTTAGCAAAGACCAACTGTCATCCACGATGCCACACTGAATGGGATCCAAAGGTTCACTCGCTAGCAACCCATAGAACTCTGCGAAGTACCCCCAACAAGCAATGCAGATGGTTGCTAGACAAATTGCGCGCGTCACCCGAATAACACGGCCAGTTGCACCTCGCAGGGTCTGATCGGACAACAAGTAGGTTTCGAGCTCAAAGAAGAGCAGCAGCACCAGCCATGCCGCCGTATCGATAGTTGTTGAGAAAATCTGAAAAACACTCGCCAATGAAGTGACTGATGTATTCAGCGCTGCAGCCGAGTCAATTTCTTCAACGAGGAACAAATAGACATTGCTTAGCAGTGCCAAATAGACCGCGTACTTGACCCATTGGAATAGCGCTCGATTTTGTAAAACTGCAGACAACATAAACGACGACGTTCGATTAAACCTGGAGCAGTAAGTGCTCACGCTCCCAGGAACTTATCACCCGATTAAACTCTTCAAACTCATCCAGCTTTACAGCGGCATAAGCTCGTAGGAATAGGTCTCCCATCACGCGAGCAAGATCCGTATTGGCATTCAAACGTCGAACGGCCTCCTCTAGTGAACGTGCCACCTCTACGCTGTCATCATTCGCTGTACCTTGGTGCGGCGCTGTAGGCTGTAATTTGTGCTCTAGGCCCAGCAAGCCACTGGCAAGCGATGCAGCGATTGCCAAATAGGGGTTGGCATCAGCACCGGGGAAGCGATTCTCTACGCGCCGATTGATGGGCGTACTATCGGGTACTCGAAATGCCGTAGTGCGATTGTCGTAGCCCCAACTCAAATTAATAGGTGCTGAGATATCAGGTGCTAAGCGACGATACGAGTTCACATTGGGTGCATAAAAGCTTATCAGGTCGGGCGTGTACCGCTGTAACCCTGCGATGTAATGCATGAGTTCAGGGGTAGGCTGGTCGTCTGCGCCATTAAAAATGTTATCACCTGTCGCAAGTGACAAAATACTTTGATGAATATGCAGCGCTGATCCCGGCTCCTTCTGCATGGGCTTGGCCATGAACGTGGCGTACATATTGTGACGCTGCGCTGTCTCACGAACGGTCCGCTTGAAAACAAATACCTGGTCGGCCATGTCCAATGGATCGCCGTGATTAAAGTTAATCTCTAGCTGAGCTGCGCCGTTTTCGTGAATAAGGGTATCGACACTCAGTGCCTGCTCATCGGCAAAGTCGTACATGTCCTCCACAAAGTCTTCAAACTCGGCCACAGCGTCGATGCTGAATGACATTCGTGCGACCTCACGGCGCCCCGAACGACCCTTCGGCGGCATCAGCTCATAATCGGGATCGGTGTTTTTGTGGACCAGAAAGAACTCAACCTCTGGGGCGACTTCTGCACGCAGACCCGCCTCCTCATAAAGCTTGATGATGTGCTTCAGCACATTGCGGGAAGCCAGAGGATGCGGCTCACCTGATGCTTTGTAGCAATCGGCAATAATTTGTGCGGTAGGCTCCCGGGCCCAAGGGACCTTTCGCAAGGTATTTGGGTCAGGCACCAACAGCATATCTGTATCGGTGGGTTCGACAAAATCCCAATGCTCATCGGTGTACTCACCCGTCACCGTTTGCACCATGATGGACTCAGGAAGCTTGAGATCGCCTCTGCTGAGGAATTGGTGTGCCGGGATAAACTTCCCTCTCGCGTTGCCCGTCATATCGGGTACGAGGCATTCCACCTCTGAAATTTGGTTCGCCTCAAGCCATGCTCGGATTTCCGCTGCATTCTCTTGAGGGGGAGTGTCCGCCATATCGACATCGGGCGAATACACAATCGTTTTATTGTTGTCAGACCGCTTTTTCGACGCGCTCATAAAGCCTTCATGTTGCTAGTGGGCGACCAGTATGGTGTGGCAATTCGATCCTATCAAGCTGCATAATTGCACTATGTCGAAGCCTATGAACAGTTACCCCGATAGTTGGTACGTTGCATCGTCCCCCATGCTGGCAGAGCAACCGCCCGCCAGCGGAGACCTTGCTTATGATGTCTGTGTCGTTGGGGGTGGTTACGCCGGATTATCGTGTGCATTGCATCTAGCAAAATCCGGGAAGTCCGTTGCTGTTCTTGAGGCAGAACGGGTGGGCTGGGGAGCATCCGGTCGGAACGGCGGGCACGTTGGTACTGGGCAAAGAGCAGACCAGCATTCACTCGAAAAATGGTACGGCAAAACGACAGCAAAAGAGCTGTGGCGACTTGGGCTGGAAGCCGTTGATTTGGTCTCGGATCTTGTCGAAGAAAACGGCATCGACTGCGAGCTTGGCAGGACGAATATCCATTTCGCGGCAAAGAAATCTCATGTCGATGAGTTACGAGATGAGGTCAACCACCTCAGAGCAGAGTACAACTACGATCAAATCAGTGGTGTCGAATCATCATCACTTGAGGAGCTCACGTCTGGCGTCGGCTTTCATTACGGTGTCGTTGATCATGGCGCGAGACACCTTCACCCGCTCAAGTATTGTCTGGGCCTCGCTAAAGCGGTCATGACGGCGGGAGCCTCGGTATTTGAGAAAAGCCAAGTAAAAACTATCAAAGTTAAACGCGACCATGCGGTCATCTCGACAGAAAAAGCCATAATCAAAGCGCAAAAGGTGGTTCTGGCATGCAATGGTTACCTCGGTAATTTATTTCCGCCCATTGCCAGCAATATCATGCCGATCAATAACTTTATGGTAGCGACGGAGCCTTTGGATGACGCGACGGCCAATCGAATAAATCCGCTTAACGCTTCGCTGTCAGACAGTTTGTTTGTCATCAACTACTGGAAACTGTCCGAAGACCGACGGCTAATTTTTGGCGGTGGCGAGACTTACAGCGATAAATTCCCCGAGTCTATTACCGACTTTGTGCGACCGAAGCTACTGGCGATCTATCCGGAGCTATCCAATGTGCGGCTCGATTATGGCTGGGGAGGTACCCTCGCTATCACCCGCAACCGCATGCCAGATCTCGGCGTTCACAAAGGTGTGGTTTATTACGCACAAGGCTTTTCAGGGCATGGTGTTCCTACGGCCACGATGGCGGGCAAATTGATTGCGACTGCCATTGACGCAGGCTGCGACGACTTCGATCTTGTGTCCGGGCTTAAAACCCTCAAGTTTCCGGGTGGCCCCCTGCTCCGACGACCATCGCTAGTCGCAGGCATGCTGTTTTACAGCTTGAGAGATCGCCTTGGTCGATGAGCCGAGTTGCACTAGGCGCATCGAGATACGGCGAATCACCCCATCACGACAGCGAGCATCAGTTAATGATGGTGACAAATACGACCGCAAAATGCAGCAGAACCGTGTATTGCAAAACCCACGTGGTATGTTAGAAACTCAAGCTGAGGGGTAAGTGTCATGGGACAGTTGTCAGGGAAGCCAAGTGCATTATTGGTCGTATCGGATAATTACCTGGCCAAGCAACTTACAGAGTCACTCCACATTCAAGGTTACAAAATCGTGCGAGCACCACTCGCGCGCGATTGCTATTCTGCCTGGTCCTCACCTGAGCGCTTTAGTCTGTGTTTGATTGACCAACACCTCGAAGATCAACCCGGTCATGTATTGGCTAAATACCTAGCCGAAAACAAAGCAAAAAATGTTGTCCTATTCGGTAACTTGGCTGATTCTGAGACGCGACTGGGCCTGTACAGAGCAGGCGTGAATCTGCTCCTAAGAGAGCCCGAGGGTACGGCAGAAATTATTGCAGCCATCGAGGCTATGGCAACACCCGTGGTGAGACATTCATCCAAACCCGCCGCGATAGTGCCATTCCCAACCAAAACTTCAGGAAACGTTCCATGGCAGGTGAAGGCACTGCAGCGAGAACTCGTAGCGCCTACCGGTCAAGTGGTGGCATTGACGCGCAATGAAGTCAAAGTCTGTTTAGCGTTAGCAGAAGCCCCCTCTGAGCCCACCAACCGCGAGGCACTCACGCGATCGCTTTATGGCCGGTTTGACTCGTCAGCGAATCGCGCTTTGGATGCTGTCATAAAGCGATTACGACAGAAGATTGTCACCAAGGTGAGCGCCGTAGATCCTATTACCACTCATTACGGCGAGGGGCACCGGTTTACCGCTCCGATTATCGCCGTCAACCAATAACGGTGAGTCTCGGCTCCTGATAATCGTTGTCATTCACCTCGATTAGCATATTTCGTTCTCGATACCAGGCCTCCAGAGCTGACACATGAAGCGCGGGAGTCAACATTGCCTGGCGAATCACACTTGCTTCTGTTTGGTTAGACCATGCATCGCTGCAAACTAATCTCAGTGCTGAAGAGTTAGGTAAAGTCACGCGCACCTCCTTTGCAAAATACGGGCTGATTTGCGGGTGATCTGAGAAAACAAGGCGTTGGTAGCTTAAGGCTCAGGTTGCCTCGCCCAAATCTACTAATGGCGGCAGGGAGGTAAGATTGAGGCTCCAGACCACTGCCTGCGCGTGAGCCAAATCGTCGATCAGATTTATTACTGATGAATCTGTCTTTCATTAAGAGCACCTTTCGTTGACAGCTCCCTCCATTGAGAGCGCCTTTTTTGCGAGCGCCTCGCACGGTCAGAAACTTCCATTAGAAGCTTCTGCAAGCCAATAACTGCACTGTAGCAACCTACCAATCGGCTGTCTTATATTTTTCTCATTTTAATTCGCAAAATGCGAAAAAGGTCTCGAAATGAAAATTTAGGTGTGATTAAAACGTATAACGTGCTCTTGATTGCCGGTTAGAGAAGCTGAGGTAGAACAGATTGCCGCCCCAAGGCCCTCGAGAATGTCCTTCAAAACTGTGAGCGACGGATGATCGAGCTCGGGATCTTCGAGCGACCACTCAACGCCCGCATCTCTTATCCTAGCGAGTAATTCGCCCCCCCCTGATTTAGATGCTTCAGTCCAAAGCGAGAGCTCGATGAAACCCTCGTCAGTAAAGGTCAGCGATGTATTGATAAAAGCTAAAAGTGCGGACTCCACCCAATACGCGGAGCCTTCAATATCCGTCTTTAAGCTGTCATCCAGGAGCACACGTATTTCAATACCCTCAGCCGCACCGAGTCTTTTGAGCTCGGCCTCAACAGTTTTCGCTACCTTGCCAACCGAAAACGTCTGTCCATCACCTATGTAAGACTTATGCCCCTGCGAGTTTCGATCTGCCATGATTTTTGCATCAAGGCTTAAACGCATTTGGCTCATTTCTGACTGCGCTATGTTGAGATAGCGTCGCTCGGCATCGGCCATACTCGGGGCTTCCTTCACCCGTTGCGCGAGCTCCATCAGCTGGGTCAAGTTATCAGCGACAATGTTGTGAATTGCGTCTGTCAGCTCTTCCTTGTTATCAAGCGAGCCACGATAGGCAGTAACCACCTGATCCGCGCTGGCCAAACGTGCTCGAATAATGAATGCCACTAGTAGGGCAATACCGGTTGTGACCAAGGCGAACATCAGCTCGAGCGCAAAACTAGCAGGGTGATTGGCCTTAAATAGTTTGAGGTATTCCGGTGTAGTCGAGACGATTGTACGTAGTCCATTTCTTTCAGATACGAACTGCAGCGCATCTTTGGGCGGTAAGTCCGGGCAAGAAAAGCTTCCACGATCCACATGATACCTAAGCAAACATTGATTCGTTGATGGCTCATACTGGGTCACCTCGAGCGGAGGGAGCGGGCCGAGCGCCCGCAGCTCTGAATCAATGTACTTCTGCATCTCGACAAGGTTGAGCTTAACAATGCCGATAACGGGAGTAGTGCCACCCGGATAGCGAAAGACGTGACGCCTCACAACCACTGGGCTCTCAGATGTAAATGACAAATCATTTTCGCGAGAGGCCAGAAAACCGATTTGATCAATCCGCCCGGCGGCGCTCGAAAAATCGAAATCACGCAGCATCGGATGCTCGGAAATCTCCTGCCCAACCAATTCGGGTCGCGGATAAGCGTAGGTAATCAAAACACGCTGTTCGGCATCTACTGTCGCCACAAAGAAATGAGCTATTTGCGATGCGGAATCAGAACCATAATTGTTAGAGAGAATGGTTCCTGCATGATCAATGATTTGCTCAAGGCCTCCTACATTCGTAGCTGCAAGGTCCTGCAAAAAACCCTGCAAATGTGTCTGAAGGCGCTGCGCCAAAGCATCGCGAACAAGTAATCTCAATGCAGCATCTGACTCAAACCGCTCTTGGAGTAATTCATTTCGCTCAGCTTCCGATTGTCTTACATCTGCAACGGTCGCCAGTAAACCTACGATTAAGGCGACAACTGGAATTAAGAAAGCAATGTTGTGAGACTTCATTAAGCGCATTTGAGGCTAACTTCGTATTTGTCATTACAATGAGAACCGGACGAGCTCAGTCGTTGTCTACGAGAACGACGAAAGGCGCATAGTTCACTCTCGCACTTTGAGAAAAAGGATATCACGTGGCATTCAAGTGGCTAGAGAAGTTAACCCAGCTTGGGGAGTCGGCAAGCGAGAAAGGAAACGATCGTGACGAACTTGGAATGACGTTAGCCGTGCTAATGCTAGAGGTCGCCAAGAGCGACTTTGAGGAAAGTGAGGCTGAAATACAAACCATGACAGCCTGGCTTGAGAACCAAGACTTGGGCTTAAAGTCTCAAGATGTCGGTCAACTACTGGACTCCGCTAGGAATGAGCAAGCAGGCTCAGCCGGTTTGTTTGAATACACGCGTCGCGCCTGCGAACGCATGTCGATGGAAGAGCGAGTAGAGCTGGTGGAGCAGTTGTGGCGCATCGCTTATGCCGACGGTGTGATTGATAAATATGAAGAAGCTGCGATTAGAAAGGCGTCGGAACTGCTCTATGTGTCACACTCGGACTTTATTCGTGCAAAGTTTGCGGCAAAAGCAGCCTCGCAGCGCGAGGCAGACTAATTTTGTCGAAATCCACGGCTACTTTTTCAGACTGTGGTCGTTACCGCTACCTTCTAGAGAGACGATGGGATGAAGGCCTCAACTGCCTGTTCATAGGTTTGAATCCATCAACGGCCACAGCAGATAGTGATGATGCGACGATAAGAAAGTGTGTAGCGTTAACTAGAACCTGGGGCTTTTCTGGCATGGCTATGGCGAACCTATTCGCGGTGCGCTGCCGTTACCCGCAGGTCTTATCAACTCATCAAGATCCTGTTGGACCAGACAATGATCGATTCTTGTTACCTGCCGTAAAGCAAGCACACACTGTAGTTGCCATGTGGGGCAACCATGGCCTGAAGTCCCACGGCCAATTAGCACGGCGTGATCAGTACATACTGTCACTTCGCGATGACTGGCAATGTATAGGCATCACCAAGCACGGCGCCCCAAGGCACCCGCTGTATGTCGCTAACAGTTCTCCCTTGGTGAACTTTACTCAGGGGCTTTAACCTTTCTCAGATGGCAAACCGCACCTTGAATGGAGTGGTCGCTTATCCTCCAACCGAACTCACGGTTGTGACCAGCTTGGACGATTGAGATGAGACCGGCACTTAACGCACAAGAAACACCCATTTCGATATCGGTACCACACGAGTCCTCAATAACGTTACAACCGCTTGCGCTAATCTGCGCTTTAACTACTCCAAAGCTTCAGTTTTGACCCCGAAAGATTACTCACTTACCGCCACTACTCGCTGACAACAATAGACAAGCTCCGTTATCATCTGTGTCGTGAATATTCCAGCTTACGAACGACTTCTAATGAACGCTTCTCCCACGCAACCACCTGAGTTGCTCCCGTGCCGGGGCTGCACAGACAAGTGCCCAAACCGACATACCTGTAAAGGTGCGCCCTGGAGAAAACCAAACCAAACGGGCGAGGACGTTCGCTCAAAATAGAAGACATCCTCTGATCGCGTCACCCTGACTAACTGCCTCCAGTAACACTTTTGGGGTAAGAAGTTGGCTACATGTAATCTTAGTATTGCACTCTACACGTAATGCCAATCTGACATTGAACAGAAAAAAGTATGTACAAACTCTCAGTGTCCATCTGCTTTTTGTTTGCAAGCCTCGTAATCGCCTTATTTACGCTCATCATCAGTGACGGCTCCTTCGAGCCATCCACTGATCAGGGCGCAACACTAGTGCAGGATCTGACCGCGGTTCGAATATGGATTGTGGTCGCTGGCTTAGCCCTTTACTCATGGAAAAGCGCTACCAACCAGCCCAGTGCTGTGGTGGTGGCCGTTTTAACTGCTGTCGCTTGGATCATGTTCCTCGAGGACTATATGGTCCTCGATAGTGTGTTATTCATTGCCAGCCATCCCCTAGCCCAAGCCGTGGTTTTCACGCGCCCCATCTTCCTGGTAGCTCTGACCTATGTGGCGTTCAAACAGTGGGAGATTGATCTGAGATGAGAGATCGCTCAAACGACAACCCTATTAGTCCCTCACAAGAAGAGCTGGATGCGCTGTTAAGCTCGCCTGCAATACTTTCTTTTCAAGGTGTAAGAGCATCGCTTGATCGGCGCTCGCCCCTGTTCAAGCGGACATGGTTGGTACTGATGGGCGTGACCATTCTCTACCTGATGGGATGGTTTACGGGTTTGCTGAAGCCTTACATGGCGTCCGCGGTCACTGGACTAGAAGCAGACTATCAACTCCACCAGGTCCGCTTCTTGCTCGCGTTCTTCATGATCACTATCGGTACTATCGCCTTGAACTTCGACTGGCATGTCGAGGAGACATTCACAACCATGGCATGGATCCAAGCGTATTTTTTAGTCAGCGGTGTCGGCAGGCAATGGCGGACGATGCCCGAGGATAATCTCGCAGTAATTCTGATGTATGGGGCTAACCTTTTATTGATTTTACTGCTGCTTGTGACTCTGATCATTGAGGAGCGAAGACTTAAATCCACGCTACCGTAGCTCAATAAACCCCCGCCATACGCGCTAATATCTGGCTTAGCAAACTGAAGCCGGTGACCACAGCAATCAATAAAACTACGAGCAGAATGGGCCGGAAAGGCCTTTTCTCCGTCGCATTAACCCCCGTGCGTATGAAGTGATCGACTCGCGCCTGATCTTCCTCAGACAAGACAGGATGCTCGTCTTCACGGTTTTCATTACTCATAGCGACTCTCAAGGTTACCTGCAAAACATAACGGAACGACTGCGCTCGATGCTATTTTAGCAGGGCTTTACCGATCACAAACAAGCGATGATGCTCCATGGGGTTGGCGGTTTAATTAGCATCAAGAAATGATGCGAACATCGTCCACAGTGGCTAGGCTGAGATCGATTGCAAAGATCTCTAGACGTGTTCTGGCAACCATTCTCGTTCCGCAATGCGCCTGCTGCCGACAGGCACACCACTTACCCTCGCGCCTTTGCGCCGTCTGCCATGCGTCCCTCAGATCCACTCTCTGTCCAAGATCAATACGATTGCCCAACGATCGGGCCTGTAATTACTCACGGACCAAAGACAGCAGCACTATTGTAGGCGCTCAACACGTTGAAGGTATAAGCCAGCTACAGTCGATCTTTTTCTACCGCGAAGTGGTACCCGATCTGCTGATTCGCTGGAAGTACGACGGCATGGTTGAACTGACAAATCTTATCGCGTCGTGGGTCGCTAACCACTGTCAAATCTCGGCTTCATACGATCTGGCAACCATCGTTCCCTGCCATTGGCGCCGGCGACTAACCCGCGGTTTTGATCACATGTGGTTGCTCGCCAATGCGCTCGCTAAAACAGGATTAATCAAACCACCGACCAAAATCCTAAAGCACTCCAAGCCATTACCCTTCCTACATTTGCAAGCAGCCTCCGATCGTCACATTGATCCTGATCACTTTCACACCGTCTGCTCCGTCAAAGGTAAACGGATACTAATCATCGATGACGTCATCACATCGGGTACCACATTGAGAGCAGCCGCCTCAGCCTTGAAGTGCGATGGTGCCGCGGAGGTCAGTGCACTGACGGTAGCAACTGCTAGGGAACTGTTATTGCCGACGTCGAGAACGCGGGTATAAAGAATAGATGACCCATCGCCAAAACGAGTTATCTGCTAACAGGCTTTTATCTAGCGCATCAAAATATGCCTGAGTTTCAGTGGGGTTACGGAACATATCTTCTCGCGTGTAGCGAGGCTCATCTTCATCAAGCTCTCTCACAATCACGGCCGGGTTGCCCGCAACGATGACATTAGCTGGTACATCTTTTGTAACCACGGAGCTTGCGGCAACAATACTATTGTCACCGATGGTCACTCCTTTCAAAACGGTGGACCGGTCACCCAACCACACATTGTCGCCCAGACGAACCGGTTTAGGTGTGCCATCTCGATTGACGCGGTCGTAAAGCCCATGCCAATCAGAGTCGGTGATGTAACTGCCATGGGCCATCATGCAGCCGTTCCCTAACACCACCTCGTCGCTAGCAGAGATTCTTGCGCCGGGGCTCATTAGACAAGCATCGCCAATCTCGACACGCCCTTCACCAAAATTGCGGCCCCATACGCCAATTTGCACTGGATGATGCATTTCTCCAATAGCTGTGAAGGAGTGCCCGATCCGAATATTAGGACCTGATATGATGACGAACCAGGGCGACATGATGGTTGAAAAAGCCCCCAATGATTCGCACCGCGGCGCGAGAAACCACCAAATCCAAAATGCGCGAAACTTCAGGTACAACCGCTTTACCCAATAAGGTCTCACATCACGTCGCATGACAAGCTAGCCCGATACAATGAGGGTTTATGATCGCAACCAACAGGACTCGTATCAAATGAATCGTGAGGACAACACCAGCGTCTACTCAAACCAGTCCTCGATTCACGGCGATCTCGCCAAGCTGGTACAGAAACACATGACATCAAGCTGGCAGGAGCCGATACCCCCACACGATCGAGAGGCGATGAGGGAAATTCTCGCCTTGCTTAAGGCCCACGATGGACCGCTCATTTTGGACTCTTTTTGTGGAACAGGCATGAGCACGGCAAAACTCGCATCGCAGAACCCAAAAGCACTGGTCATTGGTATTGATAAATCGGCAGACCGACTGAGGCGTCACGAGCAAACACCTTCGCAGAACTATCACCTGATACGTGGCAACTGCGAGCACATATGGTCTCAGTTGGTGGCAGCCAATGTTGAATGTGAACAGCACTATCTGCTGTATCCAAATCCGTGGCCCAAAAAGGCGCACCTCAAGCGAAGAATCCACGGCCACCCCTCATTTCCTTTACTCAAGCAATTAGGCGGCGCGATTGAGGTCAGGAGCAACTGGAAAATTTATGTCGATGAATTCGCTGCAGCAGCGCAGTTGCTAGGCCTAGATACTCAAGTCAAAAGCTTGTCATCAACAGACCCTATGACACTGTTCGAACGTAAGTACGCTGCAAATAGTGAAAATCTATGGGTATGTAGAGCAGCTACAGCCTAAGTCTCTGGAATCAGTCTAGGTCTCTGCGCTAATGTATGCGGTAACAATAATGAGGACACTATGACAGTGCACGCACTTCCCACCACAGACGCCGAGCACGCAAACGACCCGCTTTGGACAACGATTTGCGCCGAGGTACGTGAACTGATTCGCACGGAGCCTATGCTGGAGGACTTCCTGCGAGCCACTGTCCTTAATCACTCGAGCTTAGAAAGCGCACTCAGTGCCCACCTCGGCAATCAGATTGACTGCGCAACAATCCCCGCACGCGTCCTTTGCCACGTCATCTCCGAGGCGTTTTCTACACGCGACGATATTCGCCAAGCCATGCGTGATGATCTGCAAGCAGTGGTTGAGAGAGACTCTGCATGCGAGTCATTTCATCTGCCGCTCCTTTACTTTAAGGGCTTTCACGCGCTGCAGCTGCACCGAGTTTCAAACTGGCTTTGGCTACAAGACCGACGATCACTTGCGCTGCTAATGCAGAGCAGAGCGTCTATGAAATTTGGCGTCGACATACACCCAGCCGCCACCTTCGGCAATGGCATTATGTTGGATCATGCGACAGGCCTTGTGGTGGGTGAAACCGCCGTTGTCGGCAATCAGGTCTCGATACTACAAAGTGTGACACTCGGGGGCACAGGTAAAGAGCACGGCGACAGGCACCCGAAAATTGCTGATGGCGTATTGATCAGTGCTGGTGCAAAAATACTCGGGAACATCAGGGTTGGCGAGGGCGCCAAGGTAGGTGCAGGCAGCGTTGTCTTGCGAGATGTACCAGCTCACACGACTGTTGCGGGTGTTCCAGCGAAAGTTGTGGGAAGGCCTGACTCAGACCTTCCCGCGCTTAACATGAATCATGAAATACCGGACTACGAGTGGTAAGGCGGCGATAGCTCTATAACGGCGTCAACCATTGCTCCCACACACTCAGGGTCAATTCCGGGTGTGATGCCGTGACCGAGATTGAAAATATGGCCGGTTCCGGAGCCATAGCTTTCCAGAATCTTTCCGACCTCTTCGCGAATCCGCTCAGGCTTCGCGTTGAGCATGGCTGGATCCATATTGCCCTGCAACGCGACCTTGTCGCCCACCCGAGCGCGAGCAGCTCCAATATCGGTTGTCCAGTCGAGACCTACTGCATCGGCGCCGCAGTCAGCAATTTGCTCTAACCACTGGCCGCCACCCTTGGTGAAGACAATGACGGGCACACGCCGGCCATCCGCTTCTCGAGGTAAACGCTCGACCACTGCTTGCATGTAGCGAAGAGAAAACTCTTGGTAATTACTGTGGCTCAGCGAGCCGCCCCAGGTATCAAAAATTTGGAGCGCCTGTGCCCCCTGCTCAACCTGAGTTGTCAGATAAACCGCGACAGCGTCCGCAAGCTTATCGAGCAATTGATGCATCGCTGCAGGATTGTTAAAAGCCAACGACTTTGTCTTTGCGAAATCCTTGGACGAACCACCCTCTACCATGTAAGTAGCCAAGGTCCATGGAGAGCCAGAGAATCCAATCAGTGGAACCTTGCCATTGAGCTCCTTCCGAATTAGAGAGACAGCGTCCATGACATAGCCCAACTCATCCCGCGCTCTGTTAGGCTCCAGAGCTGCGATCTCCGCCTCAGTAGACAGGGGTCTCTCAAACCGAGGCCCTTCGCCTTCGGTGAAATAAAGCCCTAATCCCATGGCATCAGGGATGGTCAAAATATCTGAGAATAAGATGGCCGCGTCCATATCGTACCGACGTAACGGCTGCATGGTGACCTCACATGCGAGTTCCGGCTGGGTACACAATCCCATAAAGCTTCCGGCTTGAGCGCGCGTGGCACGGTATTCAGGTAGATAACGGCCCGCTTGGCGCATCATCCAAAGAGGTGTTCGGTCTACGGGCTCACGTAGCAAGGCCCGCAAAAATCTATCGTTTTGCAGTGGTGCCATATCGGCAGGATCCCCCGAGTGGTCGCCTCTATGTGCAAACTCACTCTGATCTTTTTTTATATTTAGACCGCTAGGTAATCCAAGATACCCTCTGCGGCCTGCCTTCCTTCCCAAATGGCCGTAACCACTAAGTCAGATCCGCGTACCATATCACCACCAGCGAAGACTTTGGGATTTGTTGTTTGAAACTTGAACGTTTGGTGTTCGGGTGCAATGACACCCTTCCAGTCATTCAATGCGATTTCCATGTCTGCCATCCACTGAGTCGGGCTCGGTTGAAACCCGAAGGCCATGATGATCGCATCCGCTTCGAGCGTCGCCTCAGAGCCCTCTACCTGCTCTGGTCGACGACGGCCATCGGGCCCAGGTTCACCCAAGCGTGTTTCCACAACCTTGACTCCAATGGCTTCTCCAAAATAGTCCACAACGCCCACTGGCTGTCGGTTAAAGAGGAACTGCACACCTTCCTCACGAGCATTCTGAACCTCACGACGCGAACCAGGCATGTTTTCCTCGTCCCTACGGTAAACACAGAACACTTGCTCCGCTTGTTGCCGGACCGCTGTCCTCACACAGTCCATCGCAGTATCACCACCACCTAGTACGACAACAGTCTTACCTTTCAAATCGATGAAGTGTTCTTTTGGCTGCGGATAGCCCATTTTTTCATTCACATTTCCGACGAGATAATCGAGCGCCTTGTAAACACCAGGCAAGTCCTCACCATCGAAACCACCTTGCATTGCTGTGTAGGTCCCCATGCCAAGGAAAACAGCGTCGAACTCTTCGAGTAAATCATCGGCATCGATATCGACACCAATCTCCGTATTGAGACGGAATTCAACGCCCATACCTTCAAAGACTTCCCTGCGACGCTGCATAACCTGCTTCTCAAGCTTGAACTGCGGAATACCGAAGGTTAGTAGCCCACCGATTTCGGGATAGCGATCAAAGACAACGGGAGAAACGCCGTTACGTACTAAGATATCGGCACACCCCAAGCCCGCAGGCCCAGCGCCGATAATAGCCACCCGCTTGCCCGTTGGAATGACATCGGACAGATCCGGACGCCAACCCATCGCAAGCGCCGTGTCAGTGATGTACTTCTCGGCATTACCAATGGTGACGGCACCAAAACCGTCGTGCAGCGTGCAAGCCCCTTCGCACAAACGATCTTGAGGGCAAACCCTGCCGCATACTTCAGGGAGTGTGTTGGTCTGATGACTCAGTTCTGCCGCCTCAAACAGACGCCCCTCTGCCAGTAGTTTTAGCCAGTTGGGTATCAAGTTATGAACGGGACACTTCCACTCACAGTACGGATTCCCGCACTCCAGACATCGGTGAGACTGCTCAGCCGCGGTCTGCTCGGTAAATGGGTCGTATATTTCGACAAACTCTTCTGTTCGAGACTGCATCGACCGCTTATTAGGGTCGCGCCGCTCGACATCGAGGAACTGGAATGGATTTGCTAATCGCTCAGTCATCGCGTCAGCCTCAATCTGTATAGCGGAATCGCGCCAGTAGTTGATGGAAGTCAGCCGCCTTGGGCTTTACCAACCAAAACTTACCAACGTAATCCTCGAAATTATCAAGAATTGTCTGTCCCCACTGAGAACCCGTTTCAGCGACAAACTCTTCGATGTTGTCACGCAAGAAGTGTCGATGTGCCTCCGCGGCCTCACCGTTGATGCGGTGAATTTCGACTAGCTCGCTGTTGTAGTGATCTGGGAATACACGATCTTGGTCGAGAACAAAGGCAACGCCGCCCGTCATACCCGCACCAAAGTTCAGGCCTGTCGATCCCAACACGGTGACACAGCCACCCGTCATGTACTCGCAGCAGTGGTCACCCGCGCCTTCAATAACCGCATGCGCGCCAGAGTTTCTAACAGCAAAGCGCTCTCCTGCGCACCCAGAAGCAAATAGGCGTCCACCTGTGGCGCCATAGAGACAGGTATTCCCTATGATGCTCGCGTCGCGACTTTCAAAACGGCTATTTTCCGGTGGATAAATGACTAGCTTTCCACCGGCCATACCCTTTCCAACGTAGTCGTTACAGTCGCCAGCTAGATACATATGCAGGCCACCGGCATTCCATACGCCAAAGCTCTGACCAGCTGTGCCTTTGAGTTTTAGAACAACAGGGGCGTCTTCCATACCCAAGTTACCGTAGCGCTTGGCAATCTCCCCTGACAGTCTGGCGCCAATGGAGCGATCGCAATTAGTCACGGTAAAGTCGAACTCACCGCCTTGCTTGCCCTCGATTGATGGCAGCACCTGCTCCAGTATCAGCGCAGCCTTTTCACCCTGATCAAAGGGAGGGTTGCGCTCAACCTCACAGAACTGCGGCTGATCAACAGCGGCCTCGTCAGTCCATGTTATCGGGTGTAAATCGAGGGAGTGCTGCTTCTCGGTTGCGCCATCAATGTGCTCCAGAAGATCAACACGACCAATGAGGTCCTCGAGCTTGGAGACACCCAAGGTAGCCATCCATTCGCGGGTCTCTTCAGCGACAAAGCGGAAGAAATTGACGACACGCTCCACGTCACCCACAAAGTGGTCCTCTCGGAGCTGATCGTTTTGCGTCGCGACACCGGTCGCACAGTTATTGAGGTGGCAGATACGGAGGTATTTACAGCCCATCGCAATCATTGGCGCTGTGCCGAAACCAAAGCTTTCTGCACCCAATATAGCGGCTTTGACAACGTCCAGACCCGTTTTCATTCCACCGTCTGCTTGCACGCGAATCTTTCCACGCAGTCGGTTGCCCCGCAGAGTTTGGTGGACCTCAGCGAGACCCAGCTCCCAGGGAGAGCCCGCGTGCCGAATGGAGGTTAGCGGACTAGCCGCGGTGCCACCGTCATAACCCGAGATGGTGATGAGATCTGCGTAAGCTTTAGCAACACCGGCAGCGATTGTGCCGACTCCGGGTTCTGATACGAGTTTTACCGAGACCAAAGCGTCAGGGTTAACCTCTTTCAAATCGAAGATCAGCTGAGCCAAATCTTCGATCGAGTAAATGTCGTGGTGCGGCGGTGGCGATATCAGCGTGACACCGGGGACCGAATAACGAAGACGAGCAATGAGGTCATTGACCTTGCCACCCGGTAACTGGCCTCCCTCACCTGGCTTGGCGCCCTGTGCCACTTTGATCTGCAGCACCTCGGCATTAACCAAATAATGAGGCGTAACGCCGAATCGTCCAGAGGCAATCTGCTTAATCTTGGAAACGCGGTTGGTGCCGTATCGCGCTGGATCTTCGCCACCTTCACCACTGTTCGAACGCGCTCCAATCTGATTCATACCCATCGCCAGCGCCTCATGCGCCTCCGGGGACAGCGCGCCCAAGGACATACCAGCAGAGTCGAAGCGCTTGAGAATAGCCTCAATGGGTTCGACCTCATCCAATGCGATGGGTGTTGGGCTAGGCTTTAGTTGTAGGAGATCGCGCAAGGCTGCAACCGGCCGGTCATTACAATGATCAGCGTAAGTCTTGTAATCGCGTGTATCGTTACTGACGACCGCTCGTTGCAAACTCATAACAACGTCGGGGTTGTAGGCGTGATACTCACCGCCGTGCACGTACTTCAATAAACCTCCCGCAACCACTGGCTTGCGCTTAAGTCTTGCCGTACGCGCCAGCTGCTTCTGGTCGAATTCCAAATGAGCAAAACCCGCGCCGGCAATTCTCGAGGAGACGCCACGAAACGCCATTTCAACTACTTCAGTATCTAGGCCCACCGCTTCGAAAAGCTGAGCACCCCGGTAGCTGTTCACCGCTGAAATGCCCATTTTGGACATAATTTTGAGCAAGCCCTTGTTGATGCCTTTTCGGTAGTTCTTGTAGCAGACCGACGGCGCACCGAGGATTTCGCCACTGTTCAATTGATCTGTCAGCACGCTGTAGGCCAGATAGGGATAGATCGCGGTCGCACCAAAGCCCAGCAAGCAGGCCACCTGATGCGAATCTCGTGCACTCCCCGTTTCGATAATGAGGTTTGAGTCTGCACGCAAGCCGTGGGCAATTAGGTGGTGATGCACCGCGCCCGTAGCGAGTAGGCTGTGAATTGGAAGTCGAGCTTCGGCGATACTGCGATCAGAGAGCACTAGAACGCTGGCGCCGCCCGTCACGTGTGCAGCCGCCTCCTGGCAGAGTGTTTCAAGTGCAATCTTAAGCGTGGTTACTTCAGGATCGTAAGTCGCATCGATAACCTGAACCTTCAAGCCCGACTCATTCAGCGCCAGGATCGATTCAAACTTTCCTTGAGACAGGATAGGTGAGGTGAGGCTAACCCGACGCGCGTGCCGCTCGGTTTCCTCAAATAAGTTCCCCTCGCCTCCAAGGTCGACCTCGAGTGACATCACAATTGCTTCTCTCAAAGGATCAATGGGCGGGTTGGTTACCTGGGCAAACTTTTGCCTAAAGAAGTCGTATAGCGATCGTTCCCTCGAGGAGAGAACGGCCATGGGCGTGTCATCACCCATGGAGCCCACAGCTTCATTACCTGATTCAGCCAAAGGCTTCAGAACCTGATCACGCTCTTCCAGACTTACCTGGAACATCTTCTGGTAGATATCGAGCTCGTCACCTTCAATGGGCGCCGATACCTTCGTGTCGTAGGAGGCCTCGATGTGTCGCGCGTTGTCGCGCAGCCAACGTTTGTAGGGCTTGCTGGTTTTCAATTTATTGTCGATATCTTTGGTGTGGAGCACCTCACCGGTCTCGGTATCGATAACCAGGATTTGGCCCGGTCCAACGCGGCCTTTGGCCACGACTGTCTCAGGCTCGTAGTGGTAGGTGCCCACCTCTGATGCCAGAGTGATAAAGCCATCAGTCGTGGTTACCCAGCGAGCGGGGCGAAGTCCGTTTCGATCAAGCAAACAACAGGCGTACCGGCCATCGGTTAAGACGATGCCTGCCGGACCATCCCAAGGTTCCATGTGCATCGCGTGATATTGGTAAAACGCCTTTAGGTCAGGGTCGATATCTTCGATGTTCTGCCACGCTGGCGGGATAAGCATGCGGAGCGCTTTGGGTAACTCAACACCACCTGTTACCAGCAACTCAAGCATGTTATCTAGACTCGACGAGTCAGAGCCTGATTCGTTAACCAGCGGCGTTACGCTGTGCAGATCGGGCAATAAAGGCGAAGAGAGCTTGGGCGTTCGTGCTTTCGACCAATTACGATTACCTTCGATCGTGTTGATTTCACCATTGTGAGCCAACATCCGGAACGGCTGCGCTAGGGGCCACTTCGGTAATGTATTGGTAGAGAACCGCTGGTGGAAAACACAAATTGCGGTCTCTAAAGACTCATCACCCAAATCGGGAAAAAAATGCTCAAGATCGGCCGGCATCACCAAGCCTTTGTAGGAAATAACGCGATCCGACAGGCTGCAAATATAAAAATCAGACTCAGTTGCCAATGCCGTCTCGACACGACGCCGAATCATAAACAATCGAGCGGCCACCTCTTCATGGGTTGCATCGTCAGTTTCGAGGAAGATTTGCTCAATGGCGGGCAGTTGCTCGAGCGCGATCTCGCCGCAGACATCCGGCTGTGTCGGTACGACCCGCCACGTAGCTACTGAGAAATCAAATTCAGCCGCAGCGACAGCAAAGGCCTCTCTGACGCGCGTCTGGCTATCAGCGTCGGTCGACATGAACACCATGCCGACCGCATAGGTTGATTTCAGTTCACGCCCTAAAAGATCTCGCGCACGGTCGCGCATGAAGTCGGCGGGCATCTGGAGCAATAAACCACACCCGTCGCCCGTTTTTCCGTCAGCGGCGATACCACCGCGGTGTGTCATACAAGTGAGTGACTCAATGGCCGTCTGCAGGAGCCTATGGCTCGCCACACCCTGCTGGTGGGCAATCATGCCAAAACCGCAGTTGTCCCGAAACTCGTCGGGATTGTATAAGCCGCGCACTTCGTTAGTCGTGCCAACGGTCGCCTTCACGATGCCTGATGACTTCATGTCTGAGCTTGCTCGCTTGATAAAACTGGGGCTTGACGCCATGAATGCGCAAAGCCAAAAAGGCCGCACAGTTTACACTTCTGGGCCTTTTTCTACAATTTGCGTAACCGCAAAATGAGACCGCCCTATCTCGCGGGGGTTTTACAAGTTGGGCGCTATTTCGGATTCGTCTAGGCCTGGGGTGACAAAGGCATTCCCCAATGACTCGAGCAGCACGTAGCGGATTTTTCCCGCCTGAACTTTCTTGTCGCCCTGCATCGCAGACATGAAGGCATCGACACCCATACCATCGGGTGCATGGGTAGGAAGAGAGAAAGCTTGCAAGAAGCCAGTTAACGCCGCGACTGTGCCGGGCTCGATACCACCGCGACCCGCCGAAATCCGTGCGGCAATGGCCATACCGGCCGCCACCGCCTCGCCATGTAACCAAACACCAAAGCCCTGCTCCTTTTCGATCGCATGACCAAAGGTGTGTCCGAAATTTAATATGGCTCTAACACCACCTTCGCGCTCATCCCGCTTCACCACGTCGGCTTTGATCGCACAGCATCGTGCAATCACATCGGCTAACAGTGCTTCGTCACGTCTAATCAGCGCTTCCGTATGACCAATCAAGTAATCGAAGAAGTTGGCATCAGCGATCAGGCCATACTTAATAACCTCAGCCATGCCCGCAGCATATTCTCTGTCCGGTAAGGTCTCCAGTGTCTGAGTATCAATGATGACGCCAATGGGTTGGTGAAAAGCGCCAATCAGGTTTTTACCCATCGGGTGATTGACACCCGTCTTTCCACCAACAGAAGAATCAACCTGTGACAACAACGTCGTTGGCACTTGGATGAAATCAGCGCCACGGAGAAACGAAGCGGCGGCAAATCCAGTCATATCACCAATAACGCCTCCGCCAAGCGCAATAAATATGGTACTGCGCTCATGCTTATCCTCCAGGGCAGCCGTCAGGATGCGCTCATAGGACGCGAGCGTCTTGTGCGCCTCGCCATCGGGTAATTCAACGACAGTTACTCTGCGGCTAGCTGCATCATCGCCGTTCAGAGCATCCAAAACAGATGATTGAAATAATGGCGCGACAGTCTCGTTGGTCACGAGACAAACATTGCGATCATCCACAAGCGCTCGCAATAGGCCCGCCTGTGTAAGTAAGCCCGGACCGATATGTATTGGATAGCTTCTGTCAGACCCCTCTGCGGTGAGTCGTACCATTACCTCTGGTGCTCTGGGACTCATGGTTCACCCTTTTTGAAGGCTGTAAGTTTTTCCGCGATCACCCCTGCGAGCTTTTTAGCAGAACCACCGGTTGATGCGACCGTGACATCCGCAACTTCGCGATAGAGGGGTTCCCGCACGGCCATTATCTCTTGAAGCACCTTCCTGACATCCTTTCCCACCAACAGTGGTCGCTTGGTCTTGCCTTCAGTTCGACTCACCAGCGTCGATAACGACGCCTCCAAATAGACAACCGTGCTGGCGTTCGACATGACGATGCGATTTTCGGGTCTAAGAACAACACCACCACCGGTCGCAATCACCACATTGTCTCTCGATGCAAAGTCTTTCACGACCGCGGACTCACGATCGCGAAAACCGGACTCCCCTTCCACATCGAAAATCCATGGAATATCTGCACCCGCGCGCTCCTGTATCACCTCGTCAAGATCGAAGAACGTCGCCTGCAGGTGTGCGGCAAGGTGCCTACCTACGGTAGATTTACCGGCCCCGGGGGGACCGACCAAAAAGACGCGCATGTTATCCCTCGGTCAAAAGCGTCTATAGCTTAATCGAGCAACACCTCAGAGAGAATGCGTGGCGTAATAAAGATCAGGGTCTCGACCTTTTTATTGGTGCTGACAGTACTTTTGAATAGCGAGCCAACACCGGGCATATCGCCTAGAACAGGGACTTTCTGTATTTGAATCGTTTCCTCGTTCTTAACACAGACTTACACTTCTCCGTGTGCCCCCATGAGTGCAACCATCATTCGTCAATAAAATGACAGTAACCATCTGATTGCAACACAGGTTGGGATAAAGTGCGACTTGAGAGTTAAGATGTACGGATGAAAGTGTGACGATTGCGTCGCATTTCCAACCAAAATCAAGGCCGGAGACCTAAGGCTTGTCGGTAGTCAAACAAAGCGCAAAAGCCCTCGTGCTGATTACAGCTGCTGCTGTGTGGTGGCTGGCCGGTTTGTATTTGTATCTCAGTCCAAAGCTACCTGAGGCTGAGGCACTCACCGACATCAAACTACAAACACCGCTCCGCATCATGAGTTCCGATGGGCAACTGATCGGCCAGTTCGGTGAGCAAAAAAGAATACCGGCACGCTATGAGGATCTACCTCAGAGCTTTATTGATGCACTCCTTGCTGCGGAAGACGACGGCTTCTTTGAACACTCGGGAATCGATTACCTGGGATTGGCGCGTGCCGTCTCGGAGTTAGTGGCGACTGGCAGTAAGCAAAGTGGCGGCTCGACCATCACAATGCAGGTGGCAAGAAATTTTTTCTTAACACTGGATCAAACTTTCATCCGTAAGTTCACAGAAATCCTCCTTGCACTGGAAATTGAGCAGCGCCTGAGTAAAGAAGAAATTTTAGAGCTCTACGTGAATCGAGTCTTTCTAGGCCACCGGAGTTACGGCTTCGAAACCGCGGCGCAAACATACTATGGACGATCACTCAGCGAGCTATCCGTCGCGGAGCACGCCATGTTGGCAGGGGTGCCGCAAGCGCCTTCTCGCAATAACCCTTTGAGTAACCCTAAGCGCAGTGAAATCCGACGAAACTGGATTTTAGGTCGCATGCTGTCGCTCGACATGATTGATAGAGCGACCCACGACGAGGCTGTCGCCAGCACTGATATTGCATCCTTCAATGGCTTGAAGGTCGAGGTAGATGCAGACTATGTCGCTGAAATGGCACGCCAGTTCGCCGTTGAGCGACTGGGCAGTAATGCCTACACCGATGGATATGTGGTCTATACAACTGTCGATGGTGATTTGCAGCAGGCTGCGCGCGATGCCGTGATTGATGGGCTTATTACCTATGACAATCGCCATGGCTGGCGTGGACCTGAGCAGCAACATCCGCCGCTCGAGGAAGAAACGCCCGAGGCGTTAGACAAGCGCTGGCGGAGTGCACTTCGCGCCATGCCAGTCATCGCCGACTTACGACCCGCCATTGTTACCGAGTTGCTTGAGGATGGGGCTCGTGTGCTCTTACGAGATGGAAGCGACGGCTTTCTCTCTTGGCGTGAGGATCTCCGTCGCATTCGCCGCTACTTAGATGAAGACAGACGAACCGGCAGCGCTCAGACTCTCAGCGACCTGCTGTCGGTCGGTGATTTGATCCGAGTCAGCGAAAAAGACGATAGCCTTCGCCTCGCCCAGGTACCTCGCGTTCAAGGGGCATTAGTATCGCTCGATCCAAGCGACGGCTCGGTCAAGGCCCTCGTGGGCGGTATGGGCTTTGTATTATCCAAATTCAATCGAGCGACGCAGGCGAAGCGACAGCCCGGCTCCAATTTCAAAGCGTTTCTCTACGCAGCAGCTCTCGAGAATGGTATCCACCCAGCGACATTGATCAATGATGCACCAGTCGTCGTCGGGAACTTAACCGACGAGGACTTATGGCGCCCCGAAAATGACAGCGGTCGATTTTACGGCCCAACCCGCGTTCGAGAAGCGCTCACCTTCTCGAGAAACCTGGTGTCAATTCGCGTTCTTCAGCAACTGGGGGTCCGTAAGCTAATCGAAATGGCGGCTAGGGTCGGCTTCGATGTCAACGACATGCAGCCCAACTTGACACTCGCACTGGGTACCCATGCCTACACGCCACTCGAGGTTGCCAGTGGATACACAGCAATTGCCAACGGCGGCTTTAAAGTTGAGCCCTGGCTCATCGACAGAATTGAAGACGTCGATGGCAATATCATTTACGAGGCCGACCCATTGATCGCCTGCTCTGCATGTGAACGGCAAGTGTCGGACGATGAGTTCCTCGAGGCGTCCCGAATCGAGGACTTGCTAGAAGATCCCGAGCCCGAGTTCCGAGAAGCGCCACGAATTATCGACGAGCGGGTTACTTACGTCCTGACCTCCATGCTGGAGGACGTGATCCAACGCGGCACTGGGCGACGCGCTCGTGTCCTCGAACGCAATGATCTCGCCGGTAAAACAGGAACTACAAACGGTCCAAGAGACGCCTGGTTCTCCGGTTATAACCGAGATCTAGTCACCACCACCTGGGTAGGTTTTGATGATTACAGCCTAATGGGCCGCAGGGAGTTCGGCGGTACCGCGGCACTGCCGATTTGGATCGACTTTATGCGAGTCGCCTTACCACCAGAAAGCGCAGCAGCAGAGATGCCGCCTGGGGTTGTCAGATTGCGAATCGACAAGGAGTCAGGGCAGCGAACAGATAGCCAATCCTCATCGATGTGGGAAGTTTTTCTTCAGGAGTTTACGCCTACCAATCAACGCGGCCGGAATAATACCGACGCCGAGGATTTAGATGGACTGTTTTAAGGCGCCACTTTTTTCGGGCAAAAAAAACGCCGACATAAGCCGGCGTCTTTAAAACGAACCAGACGCTTACTTCTTTAAGCTGCGACCAGCAAAGCGCTTGTTGAAGCGATCGACTCGACCACCAGAATCAACGATTTTCTGCTTACCGGTGAAAAACGGATGACACCGACTGCAGACGTCAATAGTGATATCCTGCGTAAGCGTTGAACGCGTCTTGATTTCGTTGCCACAGCTGCAGCGTGCAGTGATGTCTTCGTAACGCGGATGAATATCTGCCTTCATGTTGCCCTCGAGCACCTTGTGGGTGTCTAGTAAAAAAGAGCGCGGATGATACCAGAGCCCAAAGCCAATTCAAGCCCTCTTGTATGGGTAATCGCGGTGCCATCGCCGCTACACCGGGTTTTTGAATATTTACCGCCCTCAGACAGTCAAATGACGCCACACTCGGGAGCTCGAGTGAAAGTCCCGTTCGCAGGCCGGGACGTGATTGGGATTTTTCTCAAAGAAAGACGTAGTGAGCTCCCCGCCGCAACTGCACTCAAATGCGTGGAAACGCTATTAGACGACCTGCCGCTACTGGGTTCGGATCAACTACAGTTACTTCGATGGCTCTCTGAGTATTACCTCATTCCTCATGGCGAGGCATTACAGCTGGGCTTGGCGACGCCCGAGCGCAAAGGTCGCCCCGCATGGACGGCCGAAGCTGATCACATCGCCATGAGGCACGGCAAGGAAACGATAGATAAAATCCCTGCCAGAGCGAGCAAACAACGGGCCGCGGCTCAATTCATCGGTGAGCACACCGTCCCGATTGCCAGTCTTACCAAAGCGGGTTTCTCTACAGCGGTAATATCAGCCCTCATCAAATCGGGCGTGGCGGAAAGAAAACGAGCAGAACCTCCGGCTTACTCGCCTCAACCGACAGTGAACTTGACTGACGCACAGCAAGGGATTTGCAGCACGCTGAAGGCACAAATGACGGGCTTCAAACCCCATCTGCTCGAGGGAGTAACAGGCAGCGGAAAAACTGAGATCTACATCGAATGTATTAAGGAGGTGATAGCACGGAGTCAACAGGCACTGGTCATCATTCCAGAAATTGGTCTTACACCCCAAACCAAACACCGTTTCGAGGCGGCGCTGGGATGTGAAGTACCGCTCATACATTCCGGACTCACTGAGGCTGAGCGAGGTCGAACATGGGCGATGGCGCGTTCAGGTGCTGCCCGCGTAGTGCTTGGCACTCGCTCTTCCGTATTCTGCAGCTTCCGAGCATTAGGCCTCATTGTCGTCGATGAGGAGCATGACCCGTCTTTCAGACAGCAGGATCACCCCCGTTACTCAGCGCGAGATGTCGCCGTCAAACGAGCTCAGATCTGCAACTGCCCCATTATTATGGGAAGTGCCACACCCAGTCTGGAAACAATCGCTAACTGCGACCAGGGCCGGTATCAGCATCATGCTCTGATGCAACGGCCATACGGCAGCGCGTTACCTGATATCTCTCTGATCGATACCCGAGGCCTTGCACTCAACAGCGGATTATCAGACGAGGCGATCAATCAGATTCGCCTCGCACTGGAGCGAAAGGAGCAAGTGCTACTGTTCATCAACCGAAGGGGATTTGCTCATAGTCTGCAGTGCGAAGACTGCGGTTGGGTTGCAGACTGCCAACACTGTGACTCATCCATGGCCGTTCATCGGACACCACCCCATTTGAGCTGTCATTACTGCAATACCAAAACGGGCGCCCCAACCTACTGTCAGCAGTGCAATAGCAATCGCCTAACCAGTCGGGGCATCGGCACCGAGCAACTTGAGATATTGATGAACCGTCACTTCAGTGCGACCCCGGTATTCCGAATTGACAGTGACAACATCAAAAACATGGAAACCCTCTCGCAAGCCCTACACGGTATCGCCAGCGCTGAATCGGCCATACTGTTAGGCACGCAAATGCTGTCCAAAGGACATGACTTCCCGAGAGTAACCTGTGTCGTCGTCGTCGATGCCGATAGCCTTCTATACAGCCCTGATTTTCGGGCGGAGGAGCGGCTGCTCCAGCTGCTGGTTCAAGTTGCAGGGCGCGCCGGCAGATCCAGTCTCCCGGGAAAGGTCTTGATACAAACCCGCAGTCCCGACCACCCCATGATGCAGCAGCTTCTTGAACGATCTTATACGGACCAAGCACGTGCCCTCTTACTTCGCCGAGAAGCACTTCGCCTGCCGCCGAAGGGAGCCATGGGCTTGATTCGAAGTGATAGCAAGCAGGAAAAAGACGCAATAGATTTTTTGGATACCCTGCGTGAACAGCTGCCGATCCAGGACGAGGTGCGCTTAATTGGCCCTATGCCAACACTGATGACACGTCGTGCCAACATGTATCGCTATCAGATTATTGTGCACGCCCAGACACGCAGAGCAGTGCATTCACTGCTGGAGGCTGCAAGAGACGTTGGATCACAGCAAAAATTAGCGCGAAAAGTCAGCTGGTTTGTTGAAATCGACCCAACGGAAACGCTCTAACGAGATACAATACGGCCCAACAGACACGGCGTTCCACGTCACAACAGATCAAGCGACATCAATGAAAGATCAGGTAGTTGATTTAATCGAGCAATCTATTCGGGCAATCCAAGCGGAAGGCATGCTGCCAGAGGGTGAGCTTCCGACGCCTCAGGTTGACCACACGCGCGACCCCAAGCACGGCGACTTGGCTACGAATGCAGCGATGGTGCTAGCCAAAAAAGCCGGCATGCCGCCGCGCGACTTGGCGGCATTTATCATCGAGCGACTACCCCAAAATAACGTGATAACGCAGTGCGATATCGCCGGTCCGGGCTTTATCAATTTTCACATTTCGCAAGCGAGCAATATTGCGGTTGTCGAGACCATTCTGACAGCGGGTAAGGCATATGGCCGCTCAAATGAAGGGCAGGGAAGGCGCGTTCAGGTGGAGTTTGTCTCAGCGAACCCAACGGGCCCTCTACATGTGGGGCATGGTCGAGGGGCTGCGATTGGCGATGCGCTTTGCAGGCTTTTGGACAATGCCGGCTGGTCGGTATATCGGGAGTTCTATTACAACGATGCGGGGCAGCAGATCAGTAATCTTGCGCTGTCGGTGAAAGCCCGAATCGATGGTGTGGAGCCGGGTGATACCACTTGGCCCGCCGATGGCTATCAGGGTGACTATATAAAAGACGTCGCTACCGCGTATCAGAATAAGCAAACCGTGAACGCGGCAGACCGAACGGTCACGGCCTCCGGCGATGCCGCGGACGTAGCAAACATACAGGCATTTTCAGTCGCCTGGCTCCGCCGTGAGCAAGATGAAGATCTAAAAGCGTTTGACGTAAACTTTGACTGCTATTTTCTCGAGTCATCGCTTTACACCTCGAATGCAGTTGAGAAAACGGTCGAAACACTGATCGACAATCAATTTACGTACGAGCAGGACGGTGCGCTTTGGCTACGCACAACTGATTTTGGCGATGACAAAGACCGTGTTATGCGAAAGCGCGAGGGTGGCTACACCTACTTTGTTCCTGATGTGGCGTACCACCACAACAAGTGGGATCGGGGTTTCGAGCGCGTTATTAATGAGCAGGGAGCCGACCATCACAGCACCATCACTCGCGTCAGGGCGGGATTACAGGGTTTGAAGACAGACATTCCCGAAGGCTGGCCAGAGTACGTGCTACACCAGATGGTGACCGTCATGCGTGACGGTGAAGAGGTTAAGTTATCCAAGCGCGCCGGAAGCTACGTCACCCTCCGTGACCTCATCGACTGGGTGGGTCGGGATGCCACACGCTACTTCCTCACCGCCCGTGCAGCAACGTCCCAACTTACGTTTGATATCGACCTAGCTCTATCAAAAAGTAATGAGAACCCGGTGTACTACATTCAGTACGCGCACGCACGAATCTGCAGCGTTCAGCGTAAAGCACTTGAGCAATTTGGACAGTGGACGGCAGCCGATGGCATTCAGCACCTTGAACTTCTCAATAGTAGCGAGGAGCAATCGCTGGCTTTGGTGCTCAGTAAATATCCAGAGGTACTTGCTGGGGCGACAAAGCGTCTAGAGCCGCACGCAGTGGCTAACTACCTACGCGATGTGGCAGCGGAGTTTCACTCCTTTTACAACGCGCACAAAATAATGGAAGCCGATGAAGGAATCAGCCTGGCGCGGCTTGCGCTCGCCACCGCGACGCAGCAAATCATCGCGAGTGGGCTCAGCATTCTCGGTGTCTCTGCACCTGAGGCGATGTGATCGTGGCGAATCCATCAACAAGTACCAAGCGCAAGCGAAACACGGGGAGTGCAACTCGCCGCACAACCTCGCAAACCAAGAAAAAATCTGCGGACACTCCGCTATTTAACGCCTCGCACGTCAATGGATTTATCGTCGGCGTAATGACAGGCGCCATTGCCAGCTTGGGCATCGTCGCGGGCATCAATCCAACAGCCCTACCCGCAGCGATCACTCCCTCGACGGCTGGGACCGCGGAGTCGACACCACAGCCCAGCTTCACCTTCTTTAACACGTTGGAAGACGAGTCCCTCAGCCTAGATACAGGGCCCTTGGTGGAAACCGGTCCATCTGAATACACGCAATACGTGCTTCAGGCAGGTTCCTTTCGAGCCATAGCTGATGCCGACAGGCGCCGCGGAGAGCTCGCGCTCCTTGGATTGGAATCATCAATTGAGCAAATGAATACCGATACGGGAAGTTGGCACCGTGTGTACATCGGCCCCTTCGATAGTCGCTCGGCAATGGCCAAAGCAAGAGCGCTTACTGCACAGTCAGATATTGATACGCTGCTCCTGAAGCGCGCTCAGTGAACACAGGTTGAACTCCATGACCGTTCAGGCACCCGAAGCTATCAACTACAGCAGTGGCAGACGCATCTTGACGCTCTCGTTCCCAGGCGAAGATCCTGTAGAACTGTCTGCTGAATTACTCAGGGTTCTATCACCCTCGGCTGAAGTACAGGGGCATGGACCTGGTCAGGAAGTGTTGCAAGCAGGCAAAAAAGAAGTTGGTATCACGGACATTCAGCCAGTGGGACATTATGCGGTACAGCTTAGTTTTGACGACGGGCACAGCTCCGGACTGTACACTTGGACGTACCTAGCGCAGCTTGCTGAAAACCAAGATAGGTTGTGGGCTGACTATTTAGCGAAGTTGGCGCAGGCGGGAGAGTCACGAGACCCCGACACAAACATTGTAAAGATCATAGGTTGAGACGATACGTCCACCATAATAGGAATTGGCCATGAGCTCCCAAGACAATCTGACTGACGACACTACTGACTTCGGTTACGAGCGAGTCAAAACGGCAGAGAAAGCCGGCCGTGTCCGTGAGGTCTTCGATTCCGTCGCGGCACAATACGACCTTATGAATGATCTGATGTCCGGCGGCCTTCATCGACTCTGGAAGCGCTTTACTATTGAGCTCAGTGCCGTTCGGTCTGGGCAGACCGTCCTCGATATTGCCGGAGGTACGGGCGACCTAGCTGCGAAGTTCTCAAAACTAGTGGGTGCTGATGGCAAAGTTATCTTGGCAGATATTAACGCCGCCATGCTGTCCGTCGGCCGAGATCGCCTTATCGACAAGGGTGCGCTGAGCAACATTGATGTGGTGCAAGCGGATGCGCAGTTCCTCCCATTCGAAGACAACAGCATTGATTGCATCACGATTGCCTTTGGCCTCAGAAATGTGACTGATAAAGCCAAAGCACTTAGGTCGATGCACCGCGTTCTAAAGCCCGGTGGTCGCGTGCTGGTACTCGAGTTTTCCAAGCCGACATCACCATTACTGTCAAAGGTCTACGATGCCTACTCATTCTCAGCGTTACCGGCGATGGGAAAACTGATCACCGATGACGCTGACAGCTATCGCTACCTCGCCGAATCGATTCGGAAGCACCCCGATCAGGAATCCCTGCTCGAGATGGTTGAGGACGCCGGTTTCGTCGACTGCCGATACCACAATATGACCGGTGGCATTGTGGCTGTGCATAGAGGCATCAAGGGCTAGTAGCGTGGAGCACGATCCCGCCGTTATTGCTGGCGTCAGCCTTGCGATCGAGACTGTGATTGCCAAGGCCGTTGAGTTGTCGCCCGGGACGCAAAACCGCTTAAAGCAACTGCACCCGCTGACTATTGAGATTCATTGCACACAACCCGCATTGGAAATGTTCGTTAGTGTTGAAGAAGACGGCGGCATTCAAATCGCCAGTTACCGGGAAACAAAAGCAACTGTTTCAATAGAGGGTACCTGGAGGGATTTTTCCCGCGTTGCAACGGCATCAGACCCCGCTGCGGCGCTCATCAATGGCGATGTGAAAATCAGCGGTGACACCGCGCCGCTCATGCAACTACAGACGATTGTGGGCGATCTCGACATCGACTGGGAAGCACCCATAGTCAATGCCATCGGCCCTGTCTTAGGCCACCAATTGGCGGAGGTTATTCGTGCAATAACGAGAACGTCAGGGACAACGCACCGGCGAATGAAGCGACAGCTGAGTGAGTTTATTCTCGAGGAAGGTCGCCTCTCGCCACCAAAACCTGAGCTCGATTCATTTTTCACCGCAGTAGACGATCTCGTACTCAGAACGGACCGTATCGAGTCTCGTCTCAAGCGCATCAAAAAGCGGGCCGCCAGTCTGACTGGAGCCATTGAATGAAGCGCGCACTAAAATTTTTGCTGATCGCGAGACGGCACCGGTTGGGTGCCCTTATCCCCGATAGCTCGGCAACCACCAGCCTGTTGAAGCGTCTGTTAGGAGCCAAGGTCAAAAGCAACG
>CAJWQE010000011.1 GCA_913045375.1 uncultured Halieaceae bacterium
CCTTATCCCCGACAGCCCGCCAACGACCAGCCTGTTGAAGCGTCTGTTAGGAGCCAAGGTTAAGGGCAGCGATGGACCACGAGGAGAGCGATTGCGCCTTGCCTTGGAAGCGCTAGGTCCCGTGCCAATAAAGTTCGGTCAGTTACTATCTACTCGCAGGGACCTGCTACCGGACGATATCGCTGATGAACTGGCTCGCCTTCAGGATAAGGTCGCACCCTTCCCCGGCGAGTCAGCCATCAAAATTATCGAAGAAGAACTTCAAGCGGATATTGCTACCGCTTTTCAGGCGTTCGACAGCGAGCCCCTAGCAGCAGCCTCGGTTGCGCAGGTACATGCCATCACGCTAAACGATGGCGAAGAAGCGGTTGTGAAGGTACTGAGACCGGGAATAGAGAAACAGATAGCGGCCGATATTCGTCTTCTCAAGCGAATTGCCAGCTTGATCGACCGGCTGTCCGATGACCTGAAGCGACTGCGCCTGCCTGAGGTGGTGGAAGACTATGAGGGTACGATAACAACAGAGCTCGATTTACGCAGAGAGGCTGCCAATGCGTCGCTGCTTAAGAAAAATACCGCTGCTCGCAAACTCGTATTTGTACCCACCGTCTTCTGGGACTACAGCACACCCCGACTCATGGTCTCGGAACGAATTTCCGGCATCCCCATTGGCGATATTGCCGCTCTCAATGAGGCCAACGTCAATATGAAAGTTCTCGCTGAACGCGGCGTTGAAATCTTTTTCTCTCAGGTATTTGATGACTGCTTTTTCCACGCCGATATGCACCCGGGCAATATCTTTGTAGATGCAACGTCGCCAGAGACCCCGACGTACATTGCTGTTGACTGCGCCATCGTAGGGCAACTTTCCAGAGGCGATCAGTATTACGTTGCTCGGAACTTGCTAGCGATACTACAGCGAAACTATCGGCTGGTAGCAGAGCTTCATATAGAGAGCGGCTGGGTACCCTCCTCAACACGTGTTCAGGACTTCGAAGCCACCATTCGCATGTTGTGCGAACCCATCTTTGATCGGCCACTGCATCAAATTTCCTTAGGCCATATGCTGGTTAATCTGTTCAGGGCGGCGTCCGCTTTCGACATGAAAGTCCAGCCCCAACTCGTGCTATTGCAAAAGACACTGCTCAATATTGAAGGTCTGGGACGCCAGCTTTACCCGGAGCTCAATCTTTGGGAAACAGCCAAGCCCTTCCTTGAGGACTGGCTCAAACGTCAATACAGCCCTGTCAATGTCATCAAACAACTGAAGCGCGACGCCCCTGCATTTGTGCATCACGCCTCGCAACTGCCTGAGGTGATTCCACAGTTTCTTGCAACGCAACGAGAAGCGCTAAAGACAGCACCTAGCGAGAGCAAACCATCAGAAGGCAGTCCACTGTTGGTCGGTTCTGGCATTGCGACGTTGATCGTCACTTTACTCGCGGAGCTGAGTAACCCCTGGTATGTCGCCATAGGAACCCTTCTTGTGATCGTGGGCCTGATCCGTCGGCGCAAGTGATCAGGCAACACCGACGTGGCATAATCGCGCCATGAGCACTCCCCAATACAGTGATACACCAGCGACTATGCAGCCAAACTGGAATGCAGATGGCCTGATTCCGGCTATTGCGCAGGATGCCAATACGGGTGAAGTGTTGATGATGGCATGGATGAACGAGGAGGCACTCCGCTTAACACTCGCCGAAAAGCGCACCGTCTATTGGTCTCGCTCTCGCAAATGTTTGTGGCGCAAAGGTGAAACTTCAGGGGACATCCAGCGCCTCATTGCCGCGCGACTAGACTGCGACGGAGACACTTTATTATTGCAAGTGGACCAAGTCGGTGGTGGCGCCTGCCATACAGGCCGCCGCTCCTGTTTTTTCTACGAGCCCGGCGATCAGGGCTGGATGCTAGGGGGCACTGACGCGTGAGTGATGTTCTTGATGCTATTGCTGCAGTCGTCGCCGAAAGGCGTGATGCGGACCCGGAAATCTCTTACGTAGCAAGCTTGAATGTAAAAGGTATCGACAAAATTCTTGAGAAAGTCGGCGAGGAAGCCGTCGAGGTGGTATTGGCTGCTAAGAACGCCGATTCTTCGATGGGAGACTCTGCAGATGTGATCAACGAGGTGGCTGACCTCGTATTTCATATTCTGGTGATGCTCGATCGGCTTGGTATCAGTCATAATGACGTCATGGCAGCTTTGGCCGCGCGGCAAGGTGTATCTGGCCTCGAGGAAAAGGCATCACGCAACGCTGATTAAGGCATAGAAGCCCAGCAGACTTAACAAACGGTGAATAACTATGGGATTTAGCGGCATTGGAATCTGGCAACTACTCATCATCCTCGCGATCGTAGTTCTGATTTTTGGTACCAAGCGTCTTCCTGGTGCGGCAAAAGATCTGGGCAGCGCTATTACCAACTTCCGAGAAGGAATGAAGCGCAACGACGGTGATACCGCCAAAATCGACAAGTCTGAGGATCGGAAAGAAGACCCTTAAGAGGTCCGCCCCATCATGCTCGATATTGGTTTTGCTGAACTCCTCGTCATCAGCGCCGTAGCCCTTTTTGTGGTTGGGCCCGAACGACTCCCAAGTGCTATACGTTCTATCTCGTTATGGTTGGGACGCGTGCGTCGTGGCTTCGAGGAAATCAAATCCGATGTGAGCCGAGAGTTGCACAACGAAGAGGTAATGCGGGCATTAAAAGAGAGTCGCGATGAAGTGCAAGATTTGACGGACGTCAGCAGCGCCTTGTCGCTCACTGCGAATAGTGAAAAGAGTGATGCATCACTTCCCGGGAATGAGGCTGACAGTAACGCCTCCGAACTAGAATCAAACACACACCTATCATCGCAAACTGACGCAGACGACCCGACCGAAGAAATCGCCACTGTAGATAGCGCTGTAAAAAGCCCTGCTGAGGTAGAGAGCACCCTTGAGAAAGGAGCTTGACCACGGTGAGTACTGACGAGCCCATGCCTCTTGTCGCGCATTTGCGCGAGCTGAGAGACCGCTTTCGAAATGCCCTCATTGCAGTCTTCGTCGCGTTTTTGGGCTTATTTCCCTTCGCTAATGAGCTCTACACCTACGTATCGGAGCCGCTGAGATCACTCCTTCCCGAGGGGTCATCAATGATTGCGACTGAAGTGACATCACCGTTCTTGACACCGTTTAAGCTGTCGCTGGTACTCGCCGTATTCGTCGCAATGCCGGTCATACTGGCTCAGCTTTGGGGTTTTATCGCACCCGGCCTGTATAAATCAGAAAAGCGAATTGCCATTCCATTGTTGACGTCCAGCGTCATACTCTTTTACGCGGGCGTCGCATTTGCTTACTACGTTGTCTTCCCGCTTCTTTTTGGTTTCTTTACCACCGTCGGTCCCGGGGACATCTCGGTCATGACCGACATTAATCGATACCTCGATTTCGTTTTAAAACTTTTCTTTGCTTTCGGCCTCGCTTTTGAAGTTCCAGTCGCAGCGGTGATTCTAATACTCACCGGTGTGGTTACCGCCGATCAGCTCGCAAATAACCGCTCTTATGTCATTGTCGGCTGTTTCGTCATGGGCATGTTACTCACGCCACCCGACGTGATTTCCCAAACACTGCTCGCACTACCAATGTGGCTCCTGTTTGAGGTTGGTCTTGTCATGGGCCGCGTCCTGTCTAGGAGCCCAAACGAAGATGAGTGACGCCGGCTCAGTACCCAGCGACAACGACACCCGAAAGTCAAAATCGCTACGGCCGCTAAGAGAGCTACTGGGCTTCCTTTGGCCCCATAAAGGCCGTCTGATTATTGCAAGTGCCGCCCTTGTATTTACTGCCATGACCCAACTGTCACTGGGTTACGGCATTCAAATTCTGATTGACCAGGGATTCTCCAATCAAAGCGAAGAGGGTTTACGCCGGGCCGTTCTCTTTATGGTAGGTGTGGGCTTTGCCATGGCCTGCGGATCCTTCATCCGGTTCTACATGGTGTCTTGGCTTGGTGAGCGCGTGAGCGCGGATTTGCGCCGCGATGTCTTCAACAACCTGCTTACGGTTCACCCGGGGTTTTACGAGAAGAATCACGCGGGCGAGATCATGTCGCGGATAACGACCGACACCACACTCCTACAGACTCTGATTGGCTCATCGGTCAGTTTGGCGGCACGCAACGCCCTAACACTCGTCGGCGCCCTGATATTAATGTCGCTGACCAATATAAAACTGACGCTCATCATGTTGATCGGTGTGCCACTAACCTTGCTTCCCGTTCTCTATCTCGGTCGGCGGGTAAGGAACCTGTCCAATAAAAGCCAAGCCAGCATTGCGAGTGTGGGTAATCGGGCAGGTGAGGTGCTTCAGTCCATCAAGATTGTTCAAAGCTTCCAGCGGGAGACAATGGAGCGCGAGGTCTTCGAGCAGGAGGTCAGTCGCGCTTTCGACATTGCCAAAAAACGGATCCAGCAACGTGCTTGGCTGATGGCTTGCGCCATCTTCCTTTTTCTGGGCGGCATGGTGGGGATGATGTGGACCGGCGGGCAAGATGTTATCGCGGGCAGAATGAGCGGCGGCGACCTCGGCGCCTTCGTTTTCTACGCTGTCATGCTGGGTACCGCTTTTGCCACATTATCGGAGGTATGGGGTGACTTGCAGCGCGCTGCTGGTGCCGCCGAGCGACTTGTCGAACTTCTCCATCAGGAGAGCAACATTCCCGATCATGGCTCATCTCCTATCCCGCACGGTCAAGCCTTGGTTGCCAGGGACCTCAGCTTTACCTATCCCGCACGACCAGAAAATCCTGCACTCTCAGACTTCAATTTAACCATTGCCCCGGGAAAAACCCTGGCACTCGTCGGCCCCTCAGGCGCTGGCAAATCAACGCTCTTTGAGTTGCTACAACGCTTTCACGACCCCAGCGAGGGCGCCCTGACCTATGGTGACATCGCGCTTGCCGATTTCTCATTGCAGGACTGGCGAAGCAAGGCCGCATTGGTACCTCAGGCGCCTATCCTTTTCTCGGGGGACATCGCCTACAACATTGCGTACGGGAATCCTGACGCCAGCCAGGCCGACATCGAAGCCGCGGCAAAGGCGGCCTATGCTCAAGAGTTCATCGAGCGATTGCCACAGGGTTATGAAAGCGAGATAGGCGCACAAGGCGTCCAATTATCTGGCGGACAACGTCAGCGGATCGCGCTTGCTAGAGCCATTTTGAAGAACCCTGAAATCCTGCTGCTGGATGAAGCCACCAGCGCGCTGGACACAGAGAGCGAGTACTACGTGCAACTGGCTCTTGGCGAGCTCACTAAAGGTAGAACGACCATTATCATTGCGCACCGGCTGTCCACGATCATTAACGCGGACGCTATCGCGGTAATCGACTCAGGCTCCGTCGTCGACGTGGGTACGCATTCTGAGCTGTTGACGCGCTGCGATCTTTATCAACGCCTTGCCAGTATGCAATTTAAGGAAACGCCGGCGGAGGAAGCGCAGATCACATCGCCTGCCGCCTAGGGCAAATCCAGATCGCTAAATAGCCGCGACCGGATAATCTCAGCCCAGATATCATAGCCTTTGGCACTTAGATGCAGCCTATCAAAAACGTAGTTATCGGGGTTGGGCTCACCGTCGCTCATCAAGGCTTCACCCGTATCAATGAAGTGCGTATTTGGCATCTGCGAAATGAGTGTCTGAATCGCCTCGTTGACCGCAACAGCTTCATCCCAGATAGCCCAGCGCAGCGGCGATGGCGTGATCGCAATATAGTAAACGGGCACATTCGGATGCTGTTTCCTCAACGCCGACATCATGGCTACAAACCTGGCGGTCATCGTATCGACTGACTTTGTCTGCTGGGGCGTCATGTCATTGGTGCCGACGAAAATCACAATAGCGCGCGGGTTATCTGCCCGAAATAAGGTGTCAGCGTAGTGCACAACATCACCTATTTTAGAGCCCCCGAATCCGCGGTTTATGACAGGTACAGGCGTCATGTCCTCGGCAAGCTCACCCCAGAATCGGATGCTGGAACTTCCTACAAACAAGAGGGATTCGGGCTCGCCGACGCCTCGCTCAGCAAACGTTTCAATATCCGAGGCCCAGACAAGCGGATCCTCGCTCTGTGCCTTTTCGAGCCTGTGGGAGATATCAAAAAAGAGATAAGCAATGACAGCGAGCAGCAATACGGCACTCAGTCCCAGGATGCGTTTAATGGTCATAGCGCGGCTTTCCTTTTTTTGATTTATCTCTCGAGCCTCAGCTCAAACGCTACTCCGGCGAAAGCGCTCCTTGCAACCAAAAACGTATCCCCAGTTATTGCCCGAGTAACGGGCAAAAAAAAGGCGCCGTGTTACGGCGCCTTTCCATAAGGTCACTACCGACCGAGCGATTAAGAGAACTCTCTTACCAGGCCACCAATAGACTCTTTCGCATCGCCAAAGAGCATACGTGTGTTGTCTTTGTAGAAGAGCGGGTTTTCGATTCCCGCAAAGCCAGAGGCCATGGATCGCTTCAATACAAAAACGGTTCGTGCGTCAGCAACATTGATTACCGGCATTCCGTAGATCGGGGACGACTCGACTTCGCGAGCAGCCGGGTTCACGACGTCATTGGCACCAATGACGATCGCGACATCGACGCTTTCCATGCGCGGGTTGATGTCGTCCATCTCCAGCAACTGGTCGTACGGTACGTCCGCCTCGGCCAGAAGCACGTTCATGTGACCGGGCATTCGACCTGCCACCGGGTGAATACCGTAATTCACCTCACAGCCATTGGCTTCAAGAAGCTCCATGAGCTCCTTCACCACGTGTTGCGCCTGAGCGACCGCCATGCCGTATCCAGGAATAATAGCGACGTTAGTCGCTGCCTCGAGCACGTAGTAAGCATCCTCAACAGAAATGGGCTTAATCTCGCCCTCAACCTCAGTAACCGTCGTGGACACGCTGGCAAAGCCTGAGAACAAGACGTTGCTCAACGAGCGGTTCATCGCCTTACACATGATCTGGGTCAAGATGATTCCTGATGCGCCAACCAGCGAACCGGCAACAATAAGCACGTTATTGTCGACGGCAAAACCAGCCGCACAGGCCGCTAGACCAGAGTATGAGTTCAGCAACGAGATCACTACTGGCATGTCCGCACCGCCAATTGGGATCACCACCATGATGCCAAAGAGGAGTGACAGGCCGACCACTGTGTAGAGCATGTTGGTATTGGTTGGATCCATGACGAACATCACGGCACTCGCCAAGATACCGATAACAATTAAACCGTTGACGAATTTCTGCCCGCCGAAGGTCACGGCGCCACTACCAATGGTCTCAGACAGCTTGCCGTAGGCAACCAGTGAGCCAGTGAAGGTCACACCACCAATGAGGATGGAGAGAATAATGGTGATGTAGGTAAAGCTGCCGTCTGCGATCGAGAGCGCCGCGACACCTACCAGACCAGATGCTGCACCACCGACACCATTGAACAAAGCCACCATCTCAGGCATTGAGGTCATGGCAACCGTGCGCGCTGCGACTGCACCAATGAGGCCACCCACAACCATGCCGCCTAGGATGTATTCGTATTGGACAATGCCCTGATCGAGCAGCGCAGCAATAATTGCCACCAGCATACCAATCGCGGATATGCCATTACCTCTACGGGCTGTATCGGGAGACCCCAGCATTTTGAGGCCAAAAATAAAGAGGCCTGCAGCAACGACGTAACCCAGTTGAATAATCAGTCCGAGATCCATGTCTTAGCCCTCCTTCTTCTTGAAGAAGCCAAGCATGCGGTCGGTCACCATGTAACCGCCGACCACGTTGATACTTGCTAGTGCTACCGCACCAGCACCCAACCACTGAGCCATATCGGCGTTGCCACTTCCTGCCAATGCAATCGCACCCACGACCGTAATCCCTGAGATTGCGTTCGCACCTGACATCAATGGGGTGTGCAGTGTCGCAGGCACCTTATTGATCAGCTCAAAGCCCAGAAAAACTGAGAGCATCAAAATGAATAAAAGATATGAGACATCCATCTTAGCCTTCCCCTTCCATTAGGTTTTTAATAGTGGGGTGAACCACCGCTCCACCGTGCGTAATGACACAGCCCGGTAAAATATCGTTCTCCATATCGAGAACAAATGTCTTCGCTTCCGTATCCCAAGTGTCCTCAACCAAGTTAAACAGGTTGCTGGCATACATCTGAGACGCGTCCTTGGCGACTTCGTTCGCAAGATTCGCGGTGCCGACGATTGTCACACCATCAACGACAACGGTCTCATCAGGAACTGATCCTTCAACATTACCGCCGGTCTCCGCGGCCATATCGACAATTACCGACCCTGGTGCCATGCCCTCAACCATATCCTTGGTGACAAGAACAGGCGGCTTGCGGCCAAAAACCTGCGCCGTGGTAATTACGACATCAGAGTCAGCGATCACATCTTTCTGAGCCTGGCGCTGAATCTCCACCTGCTCAGGAGTCAATTCCTTCGCGTAGCCGTCAGACGTCTGACCAGTGTCTCCCAGATCGATTTCCAAAAATTTACCGCCCAACGACTGAACCTGTTCTGCAACGACAGGGCGCGTATCAAATGCAGTGACTCGAGCACCGAGGCGTTTTGCGGTAGCAATCGCCTGAAGACCGGCAACGCCAGCGCCAATAATGAATACCTTAGCTGGTTTAAGCGTACCTGCCGGCGTCATAAGCATTGGGAAAATGCGGGGAAGCTGTGCTGCTGCCAACATGACGGCAACGTAGCCGGCCAGGTTTGCCTGAGAACTCAACGCATCCATCTTCTGGCTTCGCGTGGAACGCGGAATCATTTCCATACTGATGGCGGTAATGCCCTTATCCGCCAGTGTTTTGATTAAATCGCGCTCATTGAACGGATCTAAATAAGACACATGGATACAGCCGGACTTCATCATGCCAATCTCGTCCGGCTCGGGTTTACGAAGCCTCAGAACCATGTCGGCAGAGCCAAGCAAGGCAGCACGATCCGCGACGATCTCTGCGCCAAGCTCCGCATAAATGCTGTCATCAAAGCCCACCGCTGCACCGGCGCCAGACTCGATAGCCACTTCGGCGCCAAGACGGATCATTTTCTTTACAGTTTCAGGAGTCGCGGAGGTGCGTCGCTCGCCTGCAACCGACTCGCGAGGAATAACAATACGCATGGAAGATGCTCGCTTTTTAAAGTTTGGGGGTTGTACGTCTGTTGGATGTAAGAGGATCTCATCGAGTCCGCTTTAACGATACAAAAATCCGCAATATCGCGAATAGCCCAAATAAATTCCTGAGCCTTATCGAATAGTCCTTAGCTGTCTGCGCGCCCAACCGGTGCAGAAACAATTGGTTTGGAAAATACTAGCCCGCTCGTAGCTGCAGCAGTGGACTCAACCAGCGATGGTGCCAGCGAGTGAATCGTAACGGTGATTCGAGAACCGCCAGACAAATGCAGTCGCCACCGGGGAGTGCCGTCGGCGCATGAATATCACCCGCTTCACGGGTGATGAAATCGCCGGCATGGTACGAGCCACTTTCGTCGCTAAAACCACCTTGTAGAACCAAGGTCATCTCTGTCCCGGAGTGATTGTGCTGAGGAATACGGCCGCCCTCGGCGATGTGGTAAAGCGAGAATTCCGCCGCGCCATCAATATCGCCCAGATCGGCGATACGGAGTGAGCGAGTCACTTTTTTCCACTGAAGCTCTTCCAGATTTCCGTTGCGGATTTGCTTCACTGTCCATGACATTGTTGAAGCATTCGCATCGTTGGCCGCCCGGTCGTCTTGCACCTCATCGAGACGAGCAAGAACGCTGTCGAAGAGACTCGGATTGATATCAACGGGCTCAGCATCCTCAAACATTGTGGCACCAAGGCCCTCTAATTGTGCAAGCCTTTGGCGACATTTAGAGCAAAACTGGAGGTGCGTCGAAACAACAACACTTTGTGCAGCCGGCAGTGAGCTCGCTGCAAACTCGAGTAGTGTATTTGTATCCGGATGATGATTAACCATGACGATCTTTTAACCCTGCCCTTCCTATCAGTCAAATGCATATGATTCGTCTGCGGTACGACCGACTGTATCCGCCGGTTCAGCCCTAGCAAACTTTTTTACCACTTATGCAAACTAATACCCATATTTTTGCCTTGGCGGATCACTCCTCCGAGCCCGCGTCCATAAACACCTGTAATTTTTGAATAGCCAAGCGCACACGAGACTTCACAGTACCAAGCGGCAGACCTAACTCTGCAGCTGTCTCTGAGTGCGACTTACCTTCCATGTAGACCTTCGCAAGAATCTGCGCCTGATCCTGGGGAAGGTCACTCATCAGCTCACGAACACGAACAGCGCCTCGCGATGCATGAAGGGCCATCGTGGGCTCATCGCCCTCGAGCTCAAAACCGACGTCCTCGGCCTCGAGCTGCGTATCAAACTTCTGAAGTCGTCGGAACATATCGGTCCGACAGTTTCTGGCAATGGTGTAAACCCAGGTACTAGCAGCCGCTTTCTCTGGATTAAAGCCAGCAGCTTTCTGCCATACCTTCAGCATCACCTCTTGAACCAACTCATCGGCATGCGCCGCTGATAGCGAGGAGCCCGAGAGTGCAAAGGCCTTAATAAGGGGAGCAAAGTGCGAAAAAAACTTCGCAAATGCGGCTCGATCGCGATGTTCTGCGATTCTGACAACGCATTGGCTCCACTCATCCGTTCGGCGCCCCTCGGGAACCGACCAAGCAGAGGTCGCGGGTTGTCCGCGTGCGCCTTCTCCCTGCTTGTCTACCATCCAGCACTCTCCTTTGAGCGTATCTCCCCACAGAATACACAAATCTAATAAACTTGACACCTTAATGTGTATATTAAAACTTACATATTAACCATTATTCCGGTAATTATCCGGAGTGCGGTATCGACGCGGTTTTGAGGTAAAGCAATGGCCACAGCCATTATTGGTACAGGAATTTCAGGTCTTGGATGCGCCTATCGCTTAGCGCGCGCGGGCGAGCCCGTTGTTGTCTTTGAAGCGGCAGACAAGGTCGGCGGCCATACGGCCACCAAGCAAGTGTCGGTTTCCAGCGGTGATTACGCGGTTGATACCGGATTTATTGTGTACAACGACTGGACATACCCGGAGTTCATTTCACTCATGGACGAGTTGGGGGTCGTAAATCAACCGACCTCAATGGGGTTCTCTGTTTCCGATGACATTACCGGCCTCGAGTACGCTGGAAACAACCTGAACACCTTGTTTGCGCAACGTCGGAACCTGCTCTCGCCTAAATTTGTTGGAATGGTCAGAGACATTCTTCGGTTCAACAAAGTAGCAGTGGAAGACCTCGAAGCTGGTAGGCTTCGCAGCGGCGAGACGCTGCAGGACTATTTAGAGCGGCACGGCTTCAATGAGTTCTTCCGGCGCAACTACCTCATCAGCATGGCATCAGCTATCTGGTCCGCAAACTTCGAGGAAAGCCTGAACTTTCCCGCAGAATTTTTTGTTCGATTTTTTAAGAACCACGGCCTGTTACAGGTCAAAAATCGACCTCAATGGCGAGTGTTACGCGGCGGCAGCCAGAGTTACTTGGCACCCCTGTGTGCGCCGTTTGAGAAGAATATTCGCACCAACTGCGCAGTGACTGCCGTCGTGCGTGAGGAGGGTCAGTCCCCCAAATTACGGACACATCAGGGTGAAGAGCTGAGCTTTGATGACATCGTCATTGCGACGCACGCGGATCAGGCACTGGCCATGCTTAGTGATATCGATGACACCGAATCATCTGTACTGAGCGAACTCCCCTACTCTGAGAATGAAGTTGTGCTGCATACCGACACACGCTTACTCCCAAGAAAGCACCTCGCCTGGTCAAGCTGGAACTATCGGCTACGTGAGTCGAACAGCCAGGCAACGTTGACTTACAACATGAATATTCTTCAGGGAATCAAATCACCTGAAACCTTTTGCGTGACGCTGAACGACACTGACGCAATTGACCCCAGCACGATCTTGGGCGAGTACCGATACGCACATCCCCAATTCACTATTAAAGGCATCGCCGCTCAGCAACGCTGGCCTGAAATCAATGGCCCGCGAAATACGTGGTTCTGTGGCGCCTACTGGCGCAACGGTTTTCACGAGGACGGTCTTTTCAGCGGCAATCGTGTCGCCGGCGCCATCATCAAGAAGCGGGGCCTCCAGTGAATTCAGCGTTCTATGTAGGTCGACTGGCGCACGCGCGAACGACACCTAAACCTCATCGGTTTAGTTACCGGGTATTCATGCCCTTCGTTGATGTGGAGAAAATAAGCGACATTACCCACCGAGCCATAGGCTGGGGTTCACGACGTTTGGCGCCAGCGCGCTTTATCCGCAGCGACTTCATTGGCGACGAGAAACTCACTGTGGCAGAGGCCGTCAAACAGCGTATTTTCGAAGAGACAAACCAGCACTTCGAGGGACGGATTTTTCTGCTCGCCAATTGGCGATATTTCGGGCTTCAGAACAATCCGATCGCCTGTTATTTCTGCAAAGGCACGTCAAGTGAACGACTCGAATTCATTGTCGCCGAGGTCACCAATACGCCCTGGGGTGAAAGGCATAGCTACGTCCTTCCTGTCGACCAGTCAGAGGCGCTTTTCCAGACAGAGTTTCAAAAGGAGCTTCATGTTTCGCCGTTCCACGGTATGCAACAACAGTACCGCTGGTCGTCGACGGTTCCAGATGAAACCTTGGCCATCAAGCTCACTAACCTTGAGAACGGACAACGTGTTTTCCATGCGTCGCTGACTCTTTCACGACGCCCGGTTACGCGTTTTACCGGACTCTACCTGCTGGCGCGCTTTCCCTTTGAGACAGCCAAAGTCACAGCAGGAATTTATTGGCAGGCACTCGTCCTATTTCTGCGGCGTGTGCCTCTCTTCGCTCATCCAAAGAATAACTCTATTAGTTAAGTAGGAATGTCTTATGACCACACGTCAGGTAGATGTTAAACACATTGAAAAATTGCCCTCGGTAAAGTCATGGCGCAGCACTGAACTCACAAAACGACTGGTGTTCAAGCTCTTCAGCGGCCTGCGGCATGGTGAGCTAGTCGTTCATGACAATGGAGAGACACACCGCTTCGGCGGCGGTGATCTATCGATTGCACCGAGCGCCTCGGTCACGATCCACGAGCCCAGCGCTTACTCCCGGATTCTCATGGGCGGCACCATGGGTGCAGCGGAGGCCTATATCGACGGCGATTGGAGCACTGATCAACTCACCAATGTGACACGGGTATTCAGTGCCAACATGCCAATTCTCGAGTCCATGAAAAACAATCAGAACTGGCTGATTAAAGCTGCGCTGAAGCTTGCGCACGCCGCACGTAAAAACTCACTGATCGGATCGCGAGAGAATATTGCCGCACATTATGATTTGGGCAACGACTTCTTTTCGCTCTTCCTCGACCCTACACTGATGTATTCATCAGCGGTCTTCCCGCCAAATTGCGACAACTTGGCTGAGGCATCGCAGCACAAACTGAAACTGATTTGCGAGGACCTTGAGCTGAAGCCAACCGATCATCTGATTGAAATCGGCACGGGCTGGGGGGGCATGGCGATCTATGCAGCAGAGAATTACGGCTGCAAGGTAACCACCACCACGATCTCTCGTGAGCAGCTGGAACATGCACGGGCAGAAGTCGAAAAGCGAGGTCTGCAAGACAAAATTACCCTGCTCTTCGAAGATTACCGAGACCTGTCCGGTCAGTTCGACAAGTTGGTATCTATCGAGATGATCGAAGCCGTTGGACACGAGTACTTTGATACGTATTTCAACTGTGTCAGCAACTTACTCAAGCCCGATGGCAAAGCAGTGATTCAAGCCATCACTATCAACAAGCAACGCTACGATGACTATCGCAAGTCAGTGGATTTCATCAAACGTTACATTTTCCCAGGCGGCTGCCTGCCATCACTGAATGTCATCAGTGGCGCACTGACCCGCAGAACCGATATGCAAATTATCGACCTTAGAGATATCGCGCTCGATTACGCGCGAACACTCCAGCATTGGCATGACGCCTTTATGGCAGAACTGGATGCTGTCAAAGCCCTGGGGTTCGATGAGAAATTCATTCGCATGTGGCGCTTTTACTTAAGCTACTGTGAAGGTGGATTTCGTGAACGTATTATTGGAACCTACCAAATAACAATGGCAAAGCCGTACTACAGGCCCACGTAACCTATGCTCTTATCATTTGCTCCGATTGTTCTTCTTGTTTTCCTCCTTTTTTCGGCGGTTCAACTCTTCGGGGCAGATGCCTCCTACGGGCCCAACCAAGTAGCGCTACTCATCGCATCGGCTGCCGCCGGATTAGTAGGTATGTACCGCGGCCTCACTTGGGCCGAAGTGCAAGAGAGCATGGTGGCCGGCATCAAAGTGGGCCTGGGACCGATTTTGATTCTCTTGGCCGTCGGAGGTCTGATTGGCAGCTGGATGATCGCGGGCACCGTGCCTGCCATGATCTATTACGGCGTCTCAATTCTTAATCCATCGATCTTCTTTGCTGCTGCGGCGATTATTTGTGCGCTGGCTTCGATCAGCATCGGCAGCTCATGGACCGTCGCCGGCACCTTAGGTATTGGACTTATCGGCATTGCGGACAGTTACGGGCTGTCACCCGCCGTCGCGGCTGGAGCTATCATCAGTGGGGCCTATTTTGGCGATAAATTGTCACCACTGTCCGACACCACAAATTTGGCCGCCGCCTGCACTAGCGTCGATTTATTCGCACACATTCGTCATATGCTCTGGACGACAGTGCCCGCATTTTGCGTCGCTCTCTTGTTTTTCTCTCTCATTCCCTCAGGCGCGGCAACAGCCCCAGAGCAAATAGCGGAGCTCAGAGCTGCCATCAGTCAGGAATTTAATGTCGGCGTTGGTGTCCTTATTCCGCTCGCCGTGATGATTGGCCTTATTTGGAAGCGCGTGCCGGCTTACCCAGCGATCATGCTCGCCACATTGGCCGGGATACTGACGGCGCTGACCTTACAGGCCGACGTCGTGCGAAAATTTGCATTGATGGCAAATCCAGAATCGACCATGCCCGTTGTCGAAGGGTTGTGGCGAACGCTATTTGACGGCTTTGAAGGAACAACGACAAACGAGGAACTAAACCGCCTCATCAGCAAGGGCGGCATCGCCAGCATGCTCAACACTGTTTGGTTGATTGTCAGCGCACTTGCCTTCGGTGGCGTGCTTGAACGGACCGGCATCCTCAAGCAAATCCTGGACAGTGTTCTCACCTTGGTAAAGTCCACAGGGGACCTTGTGGCTGCCACGGTAACGGGTGGCTTTATCACCAATATACTTGCCGCTGATCAGTTCCTTGCAATTGCATTGCCAGGCAGGCTTTTCAGTAGCACCTATGACGACCGAGGGTTAAGTCGAGAAAATCTATCGCGAACGCTCGAAGACTCTGCAACCATGACGTCGGCTTTGATTCCATGGAATACCTGTGGTGCTTATATGGCCGCGACCCTGGGCGTAGCAACCTTTGACTATGCGCCCTACGCCATCTTCAATCTCGCCTGCCCACTGATCGCCATTGGATTCGGCTACCTCGCGTTTAAACAAAAGCCAGCAGCACCACAACCCGCATGAGCTGGGATCACGAAGCACCCTTCATTTTACGGTTCACCGTAGAGGCCGAGCACATTGATGCACTCGAGCACACCAACAACACGCAATACGTAACTTGGTGCAACGAGGCCGCCTGGGCACATACCACAGACCTGGGTCTAGGCGCTGATGCGTATCGATCACTCGACAGGGCGATGGCGCTTACCAAAGCGGAATACCACTACCTTTTGGCAACACGACTGGGCGAGGAGCTCGAGGTAGGGACCTGGATTACCACTTGGGACCGACGCATGCTCATGGAGCGTCAGATGCAAATACGCTCGGTAGCCACGGGAGAAACCGTCCTTCGCGCCAAGCTGCAATTCGTCTGCATTGAAATTTCAACGGGGAAACCCAAACGACCACCGAAGGCCTTCATTGACGGCTACACACCTGCGCTCATTTTCTAAAATCGTTGCAAGGCATCAATCGCAATCTCAGGCGTGACAGAACGTTAAGCTGGAACGACTACTCTACGGCCAAAGTGTTCGCACTGATATCGAGTCAGGCGAGCGGCCACGAAAAGGGCATGACCTGAGAGAGTTCAGAGCGCCCTCGCGCCAGCATCAACAGGCGATCGAATCCCACTGCCACACCAGCACAATCCGGGACCCCTGCCCTCGAGGCGCTAATCAACCGCTCATCAATCTCGCGAACAGGTTGGCCTCGGGAAACTCTGTGGTCATTGTCCGCCTCAAAACGTCCCACCAATACATCGGGATCCGACTCTTCCCAATAACCATTGGCGAGCTCAACACCGTGCACATAAGCCTCAAATCGCGCGGCAACCGAATTATCACCCCGTTCGATGATACGCGAGAGCGCTGCCTGCTGTTCAAGGAAATCAACGATGAACACAAGGCCCCATGATGCTATGCCGGGCTCCACGACATGGGTCATCAGTAGGTCGAGGTAATCGAGCTTATCGAGGTCACCAACCACATCTATGCCAGCATTCTCAGCCGCGACCTTCAGCTCTAGCTTGGTCGCATCGTGTAGGTTGATCTGGCAAAAATGATCGAGCAGGGAGTCGAGCGACCAAATCTGCCAAGTAGAAAGACGCAAGGTCTCGGCAATCAACTCGGCGACCTCACGCATCAGTTGATAGTGCGTCCAGTCGATCCGATACCACTCCAGCATCACGAATTCGGGATTATGGCGACCGCCATGCTCGCCGGATCTAAACACCTTACCCAGTTGGAAGATATCGCCGGACCCTGAAGCAAGTAGTCGCTTCATCGCATACTCGGGCGAGCTCTGTAAAAATCGCGTGCCGTCGGGCGTCGCCACCTCAAACAACTCGATGTTGGGATCTGTGATTGCAAACTGCCCCAGTGAGGGGGTATCAACCTCCAGCACACTGCGCGATGACATAAACGCCCTGACCTTGGCAAGCAGAGCGGCGCGAGCGCGAAGCTCATCGATGCCTGCGCTCGGTTCCCATTCAGACATCGCAGGTGTTTACGTCAGGCCTTGCTGGCTCGGCTTACGTACTCGCCACTTCGGGTATCAACCCGGATAACTTCTCCCTCGGATAAGAACAGGGGAACGCGCACAACCGCACCCGTGGATAAGGTTGCGGGCTTACTTCCACCTTGCGCAGTGTCACCTTTTAGCCCGGGATCGGTTTCAGTAATTTCAAGCTCGATAAAGTTTGGAGGAGTCACCGTTAGCGGCGCGCCATTAAATAAGGTTACTTCGAACTTTTCCTGCTCTTTCAACCACTTCTCAGCATCCGCGACGGCGGCCTTGTCCGCTGAGTGTTGTTCAAACGTGTTGGGATCCATGAAGTACCAAAACTCGCCGTCGGTGTAGGAGTACTCGAGATCAATGTCCAGCACGTCAGCGCCCTCGAGCGAATCACCTGACTTAAAGGTCTTCTCCAGAACACGGCCGGAGCGAAGGTTGCGCAGCTTGACTCTGTTAAACGCCTGCCCTTTTCCGGGCTTAACATACTCGTTCTCCAGAATGGAGCACGGCTCGTTATCGAGCATGACCTTCAGTCCGGGTTTAAATTCGTTGGTAGAAAAATTGGGCATTGGGTCCAAACCTCACGGCATCAGTTATGGCGCGATCATACCTTAGAGACACACAAATCGGCGAGCGGGGTCCGCTGTTAGCCGGGCCTATTACCCAAAAAGTAGAGGGCTCCGTCCAAACCCACTGTTGATATCTGATACCGCGCCTGCGTCCTCACCACGGGCTTGGCTCTAAATGCGACACCGATACCCGCCGCGTTGAGCATCTTGAGATCATTTGCACCATCGCCAACGGCTAAAGTCTGGCGCAAAGTGATACCCATTGAGTCCGCTATTTCCCGTAATTTGGCCTCTTTGTACTCGGCATTGACGATGGGTGGGATCGCGACACCCGTTAACAGGCCATCAACAGCCTCCAGGGTGTTGGCAAAGTACTCATCCATTCCGAGTTCAGCCGCAACGTGGTCAGCAAACAAACTGAAGCCGCCTGAAATAATGACCGTTCTAACACCCCGTGCGCGCAAGGTCGTCATCAGCTCTCGCGCACCATCGGTGTAAGGGAGACTCTTGGCTATCTCTACCGCCGTGCTGGCATCAAGATTACGCAGCAGACCCAGTCGCTCCGAAAAGCTCTGACTAAAGTCCAACTCTCCTCGCATGGCGCGCTCGGTGATGGCCGACACCTGCTCACCCACGCCGGCACGAGTCGCCAACTCATCAATGACCTCGCACTGAATGAGTGTCGAATCCATATCGAAAACAGCAAGTTTGATATCTGATATTGCATCTGACGGATGCTGAAAATTGACGTCCACGTTGTCAGCAAGCCCTAGATCGGACCACGCTATCGACTCGAGGTCTGCTGACTCCGACTGAAGGTGCCAGCGCTGTGCACACCGAGTGCTGGCTAATGTTTTAGCAACAGGCAAGGTTTCGGTATCGACAATCCGAATCTGCTGTTCTTTTAGAAATGCCGTGACCGTAGGCAAGTTCGGCATGGCGGGCCGATTTGCCAGAATCGTAATATGCATTGACCTATTTTTGACGTCGCTTCTGGGGGGTTCATGATACCCTGAGACACGGGCGACATTGCCAGCGTTGCGCGAAAACCTCAGATTTTAGGGAGCAGGAAGTAGTGGTCTTCTGGGAGCGTTTAGATATAGGCCAAAAGACTGGCTTGCTCGCCGCCGCTGCCGTTTTTATAGCAGCGCAAATAACACTGACCTTAACGCTCGCCTCAAAAGCTCATTTAGAAGCAGAGACGCGCGCCCTTCACGCGGAAGCACTGTTAAATGCTGTGGCGTCGCGCACAGCTGGGCTAGTCGCCTCAGATGACATGCTCACAGCCACAAGTGAACTCAACAAATTACTGTCTTCCGACGTCGTCAGTGGTGCGGCAATTTCCGATGTGGATGGAGAGTTCCTATTGGTCGTGGGATCCGTAACCAATCCGGAGCAGCTGTACCATACGCCACTCAGAATCGGCCCAGACATTGCGGGTCAGTTGACCGTACAGTTGGAGCGCGTGACGTCAAACTCATCCCTGCAATGGACGGTCTCTGCACTCAGCCTCGTATTAGCCATGTTCAGTTACGCGGGTGCTGTGTCGATTTCCAGATCGCAATCGCATCGACTCAGAGCGATCCTCGGACGTATCGCACACTCGGGCCAGGTTGATGGTCGGCTCGACGCACTGGCGCAAATAGAGACCGCAATCGATGATCTTCCGCTCGATCTCATAAGCCCAGCCAATGCCGAGGTCGTTGACGAAACGTCACTCAACTCAATGGCCGTCACAACCATCAGCCTCGACCACCTCGGCAAGTACATCGATACCGTCGATGAAATCACCCTCGCAAATTACGTCGGAACATACGAAACGCTGGCAAAAGCAGTCGCGCAACTGCTCGACGGCGACCTTCAGACTGTCAGACCTGAGAGTATGACGCTCTTTTTTGACGGCACTAAACGGGGTATGACACCCGATGCCCGAGCCGTTATTGCGAGCACCTTACTGCAGAACCTACTAGCGGTAGCTGAGCGAAGCCAGCGGCGAAAATTTATCTGTGGAATCGGTGTCGGACGCAGTGACATGGGTCGTGGTGAACGGGGATCAGCCTATGCCACCCTTTACAACCAAACGGTGATCGATGAAACACTGACTATGGCGCAACGGGCGGGTTCATCGGTAAAGCTTGCGCCCTCTATTTTAGAAAGCGATCAGGTTGAGGCTTTGTTTGACGTCATTGAGACAGCAGACGGCGACACCCAGCTGGGTGCACCTACCCCGGAACTTCTGCCCGAGCTAGATAAACAGAGCAAACTACTGCAGCGACGGCTTTTCCCCGATGTGGGTGAGCAGTCTGATCTTCCGTTTTAACCGTCAGCGATTGCCAGCCCACTGACCTTCTGGAACCCCTTAGGTAATCGATTGCCTCGGCGACCACGCTCGCCACGGTAGTTATCGAGATCAGAGAGTTTTAGCTTTAGATATTGGCGACCAGACTGCACCTGCACCACATCTCCATCTCCGAAGACCAGAAGTCCCACAAGTAGCTCCTCGCGGGCCTGCGCTCTAGCCGATGGAATGCCTATGATTTTGTTTCCCTTACCCTTGGCAAGCTCGGGCAAATCCGCCAGTGGGAATACCAACAATCGACCCTCAGACGTCGCTGCGGCAACCAGTAAATTCTGTCGCTCAGGTACGATAACGGGCGGCATTACCTGTGAACCTTTAGGCAAGCTCAATACCGCCTTTCCCGCCTTGTTCTTGGCTACTAGATCGCTGAACTTGGCGACAAACCCATAGCCGGCGTCGGTGGCCAGCAAGAACTTTTGATGCTCTGTTCCCGTCATCAACCCTTCAAAAGTGGCGCCCGAGGGAGGTGCAATTCGCCCCGTCAAAGGCTCACCCTGACCTCGCGCCGATGGGAGTTGATGCGTCGGCAACGAGTAGGCTCTGCCGGTTGAATCAAATACCACCGTAGTCTGATTGCTACGCCCCAGTGCAGAAAACTTATAGGCATCGCCGGACTTGTAATTAAGCGTCTCCGGATCGATATCATGGCCTTTTGCAGCGCGAATCCAACCTTTCTCTGACAGAACTACCGTCATGGGGTCAGCACTGGTGAGCTCTAGCTCGGAGAAGGCCTTGGCTTCCTCAACCTGAACCAGGCGTGACCGGCGCTCGTCGCCATACTCATCGGCAATGGCGACCAGTTCACCGCGGATAAGCTTGGTCATCAGGGCATTACTGCCCAGCGTTTTTTGCAGTGAATCCCGCTCCTCGCTCAACTCGGACTGCTCGCCGCGGATTTTCATCTCTTCGAGTTTCGCCAGATTCCGCAGCTTTAAGTCGAGAATGGCGTCAGCCTGAATATCAGATAGAGAGAAACGCGCCATCAGCTCCTGCTTGGGCTCTTCCTCCTCTCGGATGATTCGAATCACCTCATCGATATTTAGATAGGCAACGAGATAACCTTCTAGAATGTGCAACCGCTTGAGTACCCTTTCAAGCCGGTACTCGAGGCGTCTGCGGACGGTCTGACGCCGGAACTGGACCCAGTCGCGCAGCAACATATCGAGTGAGCGCACACCCGGTCGCCCATTCATCCCGATCACATTGAGATTCACCCGGTATGTTCGCTCCAGATCGGTCGTAGCAAACAAGTGACTCATCATGGCATTGAGGTCGACGCGGTTAGAGCGCGGGACAATCACCAAGCGCGTCGGATGCTCGTGGTCTGATTCATCACGCAGATCCGACACCATCGGTAGTTTTTTGGCCTGCATCTGAGCAGCGATTTGCTCAAGCACTTTGGACCCTGATACTTGGTAAGGTAGCGCATGAAGCACAACTGCTCCATCTTCACGTTGCCAGGCTGCGCGCATGCGAATACTGCCGCGCCCAGTCCGGTATATATCTCGGATCTCCTCAGGTGATGTCGTAATTTCAGCATCGGTAGGGAAGTCAGGTGCCTGAATATGGCCGCAGAGCGCATCAATCGTGGCGTCTGGATGATCGAGAAGATGAATGGTCGCGTTGACGACTTCGCGCAAGTTGTGAGGCGGAATGTCGGTCGCCATACCAACCGCAATACCTGTCGTACCATTGAGAAGCAGGTTAGGCACCTGTGCCGGCAGCACCATAGGCTCATCGAGGCTGCCATCAAAGTTCGGCTGCCAATCCACCGTACCTTGACCCAGCTCTCCTAAAAGCACATCGGCATATTTGGTTAGTTTGGATTCGGTATACCGCATAGCAGCGAATGACTTGGGGTCATCTGCTGAGCCCCAATTGCCTTGCCCGTCGATGAGCGGATACCGATAGGAGAAGTCCTGCGCCATCAAGACCATCGCCTCGTAAGCGGCACTGTCACCGTGTGGGTGGAACTTGCCAATGACATCACCCACGGTTCGGGCCGACTTCTTATATTTGGCAGAGGACTTCAGTCCCAGCTCGCTCATCGCGTAGACGATTCTTCGCTGAACAGGTTTTAAACCGTCACCCACGTGCGGAAGGGCGCGATCAAGAATGACGTACATCGAATAATCGAGGTAAGCCTTCTCCGCATACTCCCTTAAGGAGAGGGTTTCGGTAGCTTGAGGGGCGTTAAAGAGGTCTGACATAAAACCGAATTACCTTTGGCAACAAATCGCTCGTTTTGTGGGCGCAGAAGGGTCGCGTCGTGATAGCCTTCGCACGCACAGATTATCTCACAGCAGCGACCCTAGCATGGAACAAATTAACTGGCGGTGGCGCCACTTCGACACAATGTCCGCAGCGGCATGGCATGACATTCTCATGCTGCGAGCTGACGTATTTGTCGTTGAGCAAGCCTGCCCGTACAAAGACCCTGACCATAAAGATATTGTGAGCTGGCACCTGACAGGACACATGGGCGATGACCTTGTGGCAACGATGCGAGTTGTCCCACCTGGGGTAAGTTACGACGAGTGCTCTATTGGCAGAGTGGTCGTTCCCGAGTCACTCCGAGGGCAGCGTCGGGGGGTCGAGTTGATGCAGGTAGGCATCGCTTTCTGTGAATCTCGATGGAACACAGGCATCAGAATTAGCGGGCAGGGCTACCTAAAGGGATTCTATGAGGCGCTAGGGTTCGAGACCATCCATGGACCGTACATGGAAGATGAAATCCCCCACTACGAGATGCTAAAACCGGGCGTTTAACTCAGGCGGCAGCGCGCGAAGCTCGCTTGCGCTCGTGCTCTAGCAGCAGCTTCTTTCGAAGACGAATACTGTCCGGGGTAACCTCTACCAGCTCATCGGAGTCGATGAACTCCAAGGCCTGCTCGAGGGTGTGTAAGACAGGCGGCGTCAGTATCAGTGCCTCATCCGTACCCGATGCTCTGACGTTGGTTAGCTGCTTGGCCTTGGTTGGATTTACAACCAGATCGTTGCTTCGACTGTGAAGGCCCATAATCTGACCCTCGTAAACTTCAACGTTTGCCTCGATGAACAGGCGCCCCCTGTCCTGCAGGCTGTAAAGCGCATAGGCAAGTGTCTTGCCTTTCACCATGGAGACAAGTACGCCGTTATTGCGCTGCGCCAGCTCAGCCTTGCTTACCGGTCCGTAGTGGTCAAAAACGTGCGTCATAATTCCACTACCCGAGGTGAGCGTCATGAACATTGAGCGGAAGCCAATCAACCCACGCGCGGGGACGATGAATTCCAATCGAACACGTCCACTCGCGTCTTGGACCATATTCTTCATCTCTGCCCGGCGCTGCCCGAGCTCTTCCATGACACCGCCCTGGTGTTCGGACTCACAATCAATAACCAACTGCTCGTAAGGCTCGCAAAGCTGACCGTCTATTTCCTTCTGGATAACTTCAGGTCGCGACACACCGAGCTCAAAACCCTCCCGCCGCATACTCTCAATCAAAACTGACAAATGCAGCTCACCACGCCCAGACACAACAAATTTGTCTGGACTGTCGCCCTGCTCAACTCGGAGCGCTACGTTGTGAATCAGCTCCCTGTCGAGACGCTCCTTAATGTTGCGCGAGGTGACGAACTTGCCCTCTAGCCCTGCGAAGGGAGAATCATTGACCTGGAATGTCATACTGACCGTTGGCTCGTCCACGGACAGCGGAGGCAGAGGTTCAGCCGCTGCGGGGTCGCACAACGTGTCAGAAATATTGAGTGCATCAATCCCAGTGACGCATACGATGTCACCGGCTTCCGCCGTTTCCACCTCGATTCGCTCGAGTCCGTGATAGCCCATGACCTGGAGGATTTTTCCGTTTCGGGAACTCGAATCACGATCAACAACCGACACTTGGGTATTTGGCGACAACTTGCCACGAGTGATTCTTCCGACCCCGATGACGCCCACATAACTGTTGTAATCGAGAGCAGAAATCTGCATTTGGAATGGGCCGTCAGAATTCACCTCGGGCGCAGATACGTGATCGACTATCATCTGGAACAGCGGCTCCATGTCGTCTGACATGCTATCGGGGTCTTCGCCTGCAATACCGTTAAGGGCTGACGCGTACATGATCGGAAAATCGAGTTGCTCATCGGTCGCGCCAAGCGAATCGAAGAGATCGAAGACCTGATCTATGACCCAATCAGGACGCGCACCCGGACGATCAATCTTGTTGACTACGACAATGGGATTTAGACCTCGCTCAAACGCCTTCGATGTTACAAACCGTGTTTGCGGCATGGGTCCGTCGACGGCGTCAACAATCAACAGCACGCTATCTACCATAGACAACACGCGCTCCACCTCGCCGCCGAAATCCGCGTGCCCAGGGGTATCCACGATGTTGATTCGGTAGTCATTCCACTTAATAGCGGTGTTCTTCGCTAGGATAGTGATGCCACGCTCCCGCTCTTGATCATTAGAGTCCATGATGCGCTCGGCACCCTGACTCTTGCGGTCGAGCGTTCCCGACTGCTGTAACAAACAATCAACGAGTGTCGTTTTACCATGATCAACGTGCGCGATAATCGCGATATTTCGAAGATTCTCAATCACTTCTTAGCTCTCAATGTGTGGTGGCGTGTCGGTGGTGGCGTGGCGCGCGGACTGTACCACAGTCCAAGACAATGCAGCTCTGGTAATTCTGCCGCGATCCCAGAGCCAGTAGCGTTGTTAGTCTCTGCTAAAAAGCCCCGCTAAATTGCACCAAAAAAGTGCTCTGATTTTTTCAATGCACTAATATTGTGCGTACAAAAGTATTTGCTTCTCTATATTTACGAAAAAAATTATATAAATCAGCATGTTAAGGAAATTAAAATGCCGCGCTTATGCTGGCACACCATTTGCTATCATTACGTCAGCAAAGGTGCATTGCTTAAATTTACGCACATACATGCCGAGTAGATCGGCTAATACAGTCCTTAGGAGGCAACATGTCAGAGCGGACGCTCACTCTAATAAAAGACAACGATATTCGCTGGGTGGACCTGCGATTTACTGATACACGAGGCAAAGAACAACACGTCAGCATTCCTGCTAGTCAGGTAGACGAGGATTTCTTCGAAGATGGAAAGATGTTCGATGGGTCATCGATTGCCGGCTGGAAAGGGATTAATGAGTCAGACATGATCCTCATGCCCGATGACAGCACATCCATCATCGACCCTTTCACCGACGACGCTACTGTCATACTGCGATGTGACATTGTCGAGCCTTCGACCATGCAGGGCTACGAGCGCGATCCTCGCAGTGTGGCAAAGCGTGCTGAGGCATACCTCGCTTCAACAGGCCTTGGTGACACAGCATTCTTCGGTCCAGAGCCAGAGTTCTTCGTCTTCGATGACGTTAAATTCAAGGTGGAGATGCAAGGCGCAAGCTACGCTATCAACTCTGAAGAGGCAGCTTGGGCATCGAACGACGATTTCGAGGAAGGTAATACAGGCCATCGCCCTCGCGTCAAAGGCGGCTACTTCCCTGTGCCACCCGTTGACTCGCTGCATGACATTCGAGCAGCCATGTGTTCAGCGATGGAGCAAATGGGCCTGGACGTAGAGGTACACCACCACGAAGTAGGTACAGCAGGCCAGTGTGAGATTGGCATCCGATTCAACACGCTGGTCGCAAAGGCTGACGAAGTTCAGATCCTGAAGTACTGCGTGCACAACGTTGCGCATGCGTACGGCAAGACGGCGACTTTCATGCCCAAGCCACTCGTCGGTGACAACGGTTCCGGTATGCACGTACACCAGAGTGTTTCTAAAGACGGTGTTAACACCTTCGCGGGTGATGAGTACGCAGGTCTCTCGGAGACAGCGCTCTACTACATCGGTGGAATCATCAAGCACGCACGGGCGATCAATGCCTTCGCAAACGCGTCAACCAACAGCTACAAGCGTCTGGTACCCGGCTTCGAGGCACCAGTCATGTTGGCTTACTCAGCGCGAAACCGTTCAGCATCGATCCGAATCCCTTACGAGCCATCGCCCAAGGGCAAGCGTATTGAAGTTCGTTTTGGCGACCCAACGGCCAACCCATACCTCTGCTTCGCCGCCATGCTAATGGCCGGTATTGATGGCATTCAGAACAAGATCCATCCAGGTGATGCGGCTGACAAGGATCTCTATGACCTGCCCGCAGAAGAGGCAGCGGCCATTCCTACAGTCGCGTCAACGTTCGAGATGGCGCTTGATGCACTCGATGCGGATCGCGACTTCCTGACGGCCGGAGGTGTTTTCACCAATGACATGATCGACGGTTACATCGAACTGAAGCGCGAAGAAGTTGAGCGTTTGAACATGACTACTCACCCTGTTGAGTTCGACATGTACTACTCAGTCTGATGTCACTAAAGGAAAAGCCCGCGACACACTGCGGGCTTTTTTTCGCTCTAAATTTTATGGGAAAAATTAGCCTTTCATTATTCGCACTGAAGCAGTGCAAGCATCTAGTTGCATGAATAGAATTGACCGAAACATCGTCAAATTTTGGACACTTCATAGCCTGGCGCTCTGCTTGGTGCCGTTGACTGCGAGCGCGCAAATTTATAAGTCGGTGGATGAAAATGGCGTTGTTACCTTCAGCGATGTACCACCGGCGGCAAGCTCGGGCAAAACAAGCACCGTTGTACAACCCAATGTCACCAACTCGATGCCCGGGTTAAGCCCTACGATAGCAAGTCCAGAGGCGGTCATGATCGACGAGTCTACGGCGCGCTCAGTCTCCATTGCTTCACCCCTTAACAATGCCACGATCCCAATGGGTGCGGGTATATTCGATGTGACTGCCGAACTCGGGGCACCATTGGCCGAGAACGAATTACTGGCGCTTTATCTCGATGACGAACTGGTGGACAGCCCGCAAGTAAATGCTGTCTGGACCCTGACTTATGTGATCCGCGGCCCACATACACTCCAAGTGCGTCGACTCTCGCGCGCAGGGGAGACTATCAGTCAGTCCGAGAAAATCACGGTGTTTGTCCTCCGACCATCCGTATTGAGAGCGACGCCGAGATGAACTACAAGCCAGGATTCGATCTCGATTCTTTAACCACCTGCATTGTCCTCATCGATGAGCATGGTGTGGTTGATACCCTGAATCAGTCTGCGCAGGTTCTACTAGAAACGTCGCGCCAGCGGGCCTCAGGCAACCCATTTGATGAGCTAGCCCATGCTATTGGTCAGGGCGCCATTCAGTGGCATGAAACACTATCCAATGCCGTAAGAACGCGCCTACCAGCGGTCAGCCGCGATCTGAAGATTGCACTGAAGACGGGGAAAGAGATCAACGTTGATGTCGTGATTACCCCTCTCAATTACGAGCATGACTCGCGGATCTTGCTAGAGATGTCGCCATTGGACCGCGCCCGCGCAATCAGCGAAACCGAGAACCTGCGTGAAGCACAGCAACGACTGCACAACGTCGTAAAGGGCATGGCGCACGAGGTTAAGAATCCATTGGGTGGCATTCGCGGTGCGGCGCAGTTGATGGCTAGAAAGTTCGATGACAGTGAGCTGGACGAGTACGCCAACATCATTATTTCTGAGGTGGATCGTCTACAAGCCCTCGTTGACCGCATGCTCGGCCCTCGAGAGTCACTCGATAAGCGACGCATCAATATCCATGAGGTCACCGAACGCGTTCGACAGTTAATGGAAGCCGAAGCCAGTGAGGCGCTCACTGTCATCAGAGACTACGACCCTAGCCTCCCCGAGTTTTCGGCCGATGCCGATCAGCTAACGCAAGCTATTCTCAATATCGTCAGGAATGCGTGGGAGGCATCGAAAACAGACTGCCAAATCACCATCAAAACACGCAGTCGACGCCAATACACATTAAACGGATATCGGCACAAGCTCGTTTGCGCCATCGACATTATCGACAACGGTCCTGGCATACCGAATGACCTGATGTCATCCATTTTCCTACCCATGGTCACCTCGAGACCCGAGGGCTCAGGACTTGGACTATCCATCGCACAACTCACACTCACCCGCCACGGCGGTGTTATCCAAGCGGTTAGTGAGCCAGGTAATACCTGCTTCACGCTGCTGGTACCAATGGAAGAACTGCATGACTGATTCAAATGAAATTTGGGTGGTTGATGACGACAGCTCGATACGCTGGGTCATCGAAAAGGCGCTCTCAGGCGAAGACATTTCCTGTAACAGCTTCGAATGCGCCGATGACTTGCTCGCGGCACTCAAAACAGCGACACCCAAGGCGATTATCAGCGATATTCGTATGCCTGGTATGGACGGTTTAGCACTCCTTGGGGAGCTGAAATCGATCATCCCCGATGTGCCCGTCATCATCACCACTGCACACTCTGACTTGGACAGTGCAGTGACATCTTACGAATCAGGCGCTTTCGAATACCTTCCTAAACCGTTCGATATTGATGAAATGCTTGAGGTCGCCGCTCGCGCACTCGCGCACACCAATAAATTACCCGGCAAGGGCAAGATGCTCGATACCGATGACAAGGAAATCATTGGAAACGCGCCGGCCATGCAGGAGGTCTTCAGAGCCATCGGCCGCCTATCACAGAGCTCGATCACCGTATTGATCAGTGGCCAGTCAGGGTCGGGCAAGGAGCTGGTCGCCCGAGCTCTGCACCGTCACAGCCCAAGGGCAAGCGCACCTTTTGTTGCGCTTAACATGGCAGCCGTACCTAAGGACTTGATGGAATCCGAACTTTTCGGGCATGAGAAAGGCGCATTTACGGGCGCATCGGGACGACGCGAGGGCCGCTTCGAGCAAGCCAATGGAGGCACCCTTTTTCTAGACGAAATTGGCGACATGCCACATGACACGCAGACCCGTCTACTGAGAGTCCTTGCCGAGGGCGAGTTCTACCGTGTTGGAGGTGCCAGCGCGATCAAGACAGACGTGCGTGTTATTGCTGCGACACATCAGGATCTTCGCAACCTCGTCGAGCAGGGCTCGTTTAGAGAAGACCTCTACCATCGACTCAATGTGATCGGTATTAACGTACCCAGGCTATCTGAGCGAAGCGAAGATATACCCTTACTGCTAAACCATTTTCTGAGTAAAGCCGCGTCAGAACTGGGAGTCCCGACGAAAGAAGTATCTAACCAGGTACGTGACTACCTCAGTGCGCTCGACTGGCCTGGTAACGTACGACAGCTAGAGAATACCTGCCGGTGGCTAACGGTCATGGCAGCAGGCAACACGATTCTGATGAATGACCTGCCACCCGAGCTCACAATGGGTACGGACAGTGAAGGGAGGGGATCTGTTTCTTGGGAAAAGCAGCTGTCTGACTGGGTGAGAGCGAAGTTACTCGCAGGTGAGACTAACGTGCTCAAACAAGCCATGCCTCAAATAGAGTCAATCATGATGAACGCCGCTTTAGAACACACCGCGGGGAGAAAAGCCGAGGCCGCTGAGCTTTTGGGTTGGGGCCGAAACACCCTAACCCGCAAACTCAGCCAGAACCCCTAATCAGTGCGTAGAGCCGTCCGCTGGCTGCTCACCACCTTGTGTCGAACCACCCTGAGCCATCGCCTGATGGTACAGCGCATCGAAGTTAACGGGCGCCAGCATCAATGGAGGGAAACCGCCCTTGATAACCAGTGCGTCGATCGCTTCACGAGCGTAAGGGAAAAGAATGTTGGGAGCGACAGTTGCAAGAAGTTGCTTGAGCGGCTCCTCGTCAATACCCGCTGCGAAGAAGATACCCGCTTGCTGCACCTCTACTAGGAAAGCATTCTTATCTTCCATCTTGGCTGTCACCGTAATGGTGAGGACAACCTCATGATTGCCGGTGTCATCTGCCTTTGAAGAACGTGTGTTCAAGTCAACATTAACGTTGGGCTGCCAGTTCTGACGAAAGATATCGGGAGACGCCGGCGACTCAAACGATACATCTTTCGCGTAGATACGCTGCATTGTGAATTGCTGCTGAACCTGCTCTTCTTGCGCTGCCCCAGCAGCTTGATCTTCCGCCATGGCGGTTACTCCTTTCTTAGTATTTAAGGTGCTTCTGATCGAAGCATTGAATCTAATTGCTGACGACGCTCGAGGCCATACAGTTCATCGCAGCCACCGACGTGCTGATCGCCTATCCAGATCTGAGGCACGCTCGTCGCCCCAGCCATGGCAGCCATCTCGGCTCTCAGACCTGGATTACCATCAACCGGAATCTCGTCGAATGCCACGCCCTTACTGTTAAGTAAGCTCTTTGCTCGCACACAAAAAGGGCACCATCGCGTCGTGTAAATGGTAACGGTATTCATTTGTTGGTTACCGGCAATCGCTGCTCATCCCAGCTCATCATGCCACCGGCCATTCGGTGCGCATTACCAAAGCCACTTGCCCTAAGCTGTTTGACTGCTGCTGACGCACTGCTACCCATTCGGCACACTACGATCACGGGCTTGTTTTTATAAGCCTCTAGCTCACCCATTCTTCCCGGCAAATTCGCCGAAGGGATATTGATCGCTTCGCTTATGTGCGCCCGCTTAAACTCTTTCGAATCCCTCACATCCAGAAAGATGCCACCGCTCTTGTTTGTCAGATTGATCGCTTGCTGAGGGCTTAGCGCAGGCCCAGCCTTCCGGGACTCCGTAAAGAGTAAGAGATTGAGCGACAGTAAGAGCGCAAATACCAACAGCCACTGCTCGGAGACGAAAATTAGAAACTGGCTAAAAGACACTGTTGGACTCTCTGAGTTAGCTTCTGCCCCGAAGGGCACGCGCGAAAAGCGCAGAGTATACGTGCTTCAACAAGGGCTCTCCAGTAGCAGAATCACCGTCTAACGGGATGATCTGTAACATTCATCAGGCTAAAATTCACAAGGTGAGCTTGAGGGGAAACCATGTCATCCAACACAAACGCGTTCTCACCTACCGTCCTCGTCATCTTGGATGGGTTCGGTTATCGGCAAGCGCCAGAAAATAACGCTATTTTCCATGCCCGAACACCGAACTTCGACCGCCTGTGGGAAACAGGCGAATCGACGCTTGTTTCAGGGTCAGGACTTGACGTTGGGTTGCCCGCAGGCCAGATGGGCAACTCCGAAGTCGGACATATGAGCTTGGGGTCCGGGCGTATCATTTACCAAAGCATCACCCGAATCGACAAAGCCATTGAGGATGGTACCTTTGCTAGCAACCCAGCCTTCACCGATGCGATTGATGCTGCCGTAGCCACTCAGTCCGCCGTACACGTCTTTGGCCTCCTCTCGCCCGGTGGCGTGCACAGCCATGAAGAACATATCTTCGCCGCCCTTCGACTAGCCAAGGCGCGCGGGGCAGAACGAATATTCCTACACGCCTTCCTCGACGGGAGGGACACGCCTCCTCGAAGCGCCGCGGCCTCACTGGCACGTGCCGATGATGTATTTGCAGAATTAGGCACTGGCAAAGTAGCAACGGTTCAAGGTCGCTACTTTGCAATGGATCGAGATAAGCGCTGGTCGCGCATAGAACCTGCTTACAACCTTATCACGCAGGGCGTCGCAGATTACGAATATGCCTCCACCAGCGATGCCCTCGCCGCCGCTTATGAAAGAGATGAAAACGATGAATTTGTGGCGCCGAGTCGAATTGGTGAAGCCGTTACAATTCGCGATGGTGACAGCATTCTCTTCATGAACTTTCGAGCGGATCGTGCACGACAGCTGTCCCAGGCACTAACAGAACCTGCATTCTCAGAGTTTGAGCGCAAACACCTTCCAAAGGCACGTTTCGTTGCGACCACTGAGTACTTTGAAGGTATCAACGCGAGCGTTGCTTTCGGACCAGACATCATCGAGGACACCCTCGGCGCCGTTATCGCCTCTCATGGCTTGCGGCAAGCGCGAATAGCGGAAACCGAGAAATATGCGCACGTCACCTTTTTCTTTAGCGGTGGTCGCGAGGCGAACTTCGAAGGTGAAGAGAGAGTGCTTATTCCTTCCCCTGATGTCGCCACTTACGATTTAAAGCCCGAGATGTCGGCGGTTGAAGTGACCGACGCCATTATTAAGAGCATCGAAAGTCGTTCGCATGAGCTCATTGTCGTCAATTTCGCGAATGGAGACATGGTGGGCCACACAGGTAATTTCGAAGCGGCGGTGAAAGCCGTGGAAACCTTGGATGCCTGTATCGCTCGTGTGGAGGAAGCGGTGCTAGCAGCTGACGGTCAGGCCCTGATAACAGCCGATCATGGCAACTGCGAACAAATGCACGATCACGATACGGAACAGCCCCATACACAGCACACAACGGAACCCGTGCCATTGTTTTATATAGGAAGGCACGGACGAAAGTTCAGAGAGGCGCCAGGAGTACTGGCCGATATCGCGCCCACTATCCTTGATCTCATGGCCATTTCAAAACCTGGTGCAATGACCGGTGAGTCACTGCTCTTAGCCTAATCAGTCACAATGATTTTTTTTCGGCTTTGGATTAGGGCTCTAGCAGTGGTTAGTGCCGCTATGCTGCTGGGTTCCTCTCCCACCTTAGCCGACAGCGACGAACTCACAAGTGAGGCAGAAGCGCGCGCGGCCATCAAAGCGATCAACGATGAAATCGCGACGCTTGAGCAGCTAATTACCTCGCAATCGAGGGAGCGAGACGAAATCCAGTCACAGCTGCGCGATTCAGACATCGCGATTGGTCGTGCCAACGAAGCCTTAAGAGAGACACAAGTCAGCCTTGAGCAACGTCAGCGAGCTATCAACGAGCTTGAAGCTGATGGGTTGCGCATCGAGCGCAGGATAAATGAGCTGCAAGAGACTTTAGAGACAAGCATCGGTATGTTTTCGGTGTTGAAACAGGGTGGCGATCTTAAGATTCTGTTTGGCGACAGTGCGCCACAGGAAACGGAGCGGAATCTCGCCTACTTCAACTTACTGCTTAATCAACAGCTCGATACGATCGACGAATTCAAGGCGGCGGTACTCCGGCTCGATGCTAACCGCGTTCAACTCGCAGCCGCACAGGAAGCACAAGAAAAAGACCGGGCATCGCTGACCAAAACACGTGCAAAGTTAGTGGATCAGCGGTTGGAACAGAAAGCGCTCATCGACAAGTTATCGGCATCGCTTGCTCGCGATGGTAAACAAGTGGCTGCGCTTCGCGCCGATTCTGTTCGACTTAACACGCTACTTGCCGAGCTTCTGGAGCGTCTGGCCAACCTGGCACTCGAAGGCGAATATGATGATTTCGCCGCACTAAAAGGCAAGCTAAGAGCGCCGCTTGATGGCGCTAGCAAGACTCGGTTCGGCCAGAAACGAGAACGCGGTGATCTGAGATGGCAAGGCTGGCTGATCCCCGCGGAACGGGGATCGTCCGTGCGGTCAGTTCATTATGGGCGCGTCATTTACGCAGACTGGCTACGAGGACAGGGTTTGCTTACCATCGTTGACCACGGCGATGGCTGGATGAGTCTTTACGGGCACAACGAGAGTCTTCTCAAAGAGACAGGTGAGTGGGTGGCGCCGGGAGAGGTAATCGCTCGCGTTGGCTCAAGTGGCGGGGCTACTGAGCCGGCCTTGTACTTTGAGATACGCTCAGGGGGCACTCCGGTCAATCCGGCTAATTGGATTAGGTAACAGATACGCATGGCACATATCGGTTTTAAGTCTAGGGAACGTCGTTCAGGCAAAAGAGCTACCCGTTTATTAATAGCACTGCTTGCACTCAGCTCGTCATACATCGCCATGGCACAGACGAATAAGCCGACAGAAGAGAAGCCGCCAGCGGTAAGCACCTCGTTTGAGGAGCTTCAACTCTTTGCAGATACCTTTGATGCGATTCGTCGGGGCTACGTCGAGGATGTGACTGATGCGGAGCTCTTTGAAATGGCAGTGAAAGGCATGCTGACCAGCCTCGATCCGCACTCCGCCTACCTCACCGACGATGACTACGAGAACCTTCAGGAATCGACAGAAGGCCAGTTCACAGGTCTGGGCATCGAAATCGGCTATCGGGGTGGCTTCATTGCCATCGTTACACCGATTGATGGCTCACCCGCGATCGACGCTGGATTGAAGGCTGGGGATGTGATCCTCAAAATTGACGGCACGTCGACGCAAGGCATGTCGACCAGTGAGTCCTCTACTTACATGCGCGGACCGGAGGGCACTACAGTCACACTTGAAATCGGCAGAGCCGGTGAAAGTCAGCCCTTTGATGTGATTGTCACGCGCGGCGTTATCGACGTGCCCAGCGTGCGATCGCGTGAGCTTGACGATGGCTACTGGCTGATTCGGGTATCCCGTTTCCAAAGAGACTCGGGACGCGAGGTCACCAGTGCGATCGAATCAGCGCTCGAAAAAGGTGAGGTCAAAGGTGTTGTTCTGGACGTCCGTAACAACCCCGGTGGTGTTATGAATGCCAGTGTCGAGATGGCCAGTAACTTCCTTAATGGTGGTTTGGTCGTCTATACCAAAGGACGTCACCCCGACTCCATGAACACATACAACGCTGAACCGGGAGAATTGTTACCGGGCGTACCCGTGGTGGTTTTGGTGAATGGTGGTTCAGCAAGCGCCTCCGAGATTATTGCAGGTGCGCTTCAGGACCGCGGCCGAGCGGTCATTATGGGCACTCAAAGTTTTGGAAAAGGCTCGGTTCAAACCGTACTTCCAGTCTCTGACACCAAAGCCCTGAAATTAACAACGTCGCTCTATTACACACCCAACGGACGATCTATTCAGGCTGAAGGTATTGTGCCGGACGTGGTGGTTGAACGAGCGCAGTTAACCAGTCTTGAGCAAGGCAACCGACTTCGAGAAGCCGACCTCAATCGGAGTATTGAGAACGCGGGATCAACCGTTGAAACGGAGACCGAAGCCATCGCGACACTGCGCGAAGACGACAATCAGATCTATGAGGCCTTTACCTTACTGAAAGGTATTAACGTCTATCAAAGCTTGGGAGAAACACCGCTAAGCGATATTGACGCAGACCCTAACGATTCATCTTCTATAGAAGAGTAAGTTAGCGCTCACTACCCTCTAACTACAATTCCAGATTGAGCTAAGTGCGCTTTTGCTTCGGCCACTGTATACGTGCCAAAGTGGAAAATACTCGCCGCTAGAACCGCATCCGCTCCGCCTTCGGTAAACCCCGCCACGAGATGATCTAGCGTTCCGACGCCTCCTGAAGCAATCACGGGAATGTCCACTGCATCGGAGATGGCTCTCGTAATCGGCAAGTCATAGCCGTCCTTGGTTCCATCACGATCCATGCTGGTCAATAAAATTTCACCAGCACCAAAATCAGCCATTTTTTGGGCCCACTCAATGGCTTCTATGCCTGTTGGTTTGCGACCCCCGTGGGTAAACAACTCATAACGTCCTGAGCCATCGTCGAGTGCTTTTACATCCATCGCGACCACGATGCACTGAGAACCAAATCGCTCAGCTGACTCGCGAACAAGATCCGGATTGAAAATAGCTGCCGTATTGATGCTGACCTTGTCTGCGCCGGCGTTCAGCAAGCGGCGGATATCAGTAACAGCTCGTACGCCACCACCAACCGTAAGTGGAATGAACACCTGAGACGCGATCTGCTCAACGGTTCTATACGTGGTATCGCGCTGCTCGTGACTGGCTGTGATATCCAGGAAGGTGATTTCATCAGCGCCTGCGTCGTTGTAGCGACGAGCGATCTCGATAGGATCACCCGCGTCGCGAATGCCAACGAAGTTCACGCCTTTAACAACACGCCCCTGATCGACGTCAAGGCAGGGAATAATGCGCTTCGCCAGGCTCACTGCATTGCACTCACTTGATCCGCCAAAGCCTGCGCTTGGGCAACATCTAATGTTCCTTCGTAAATAGCGCGACCCGTAATGGCGCCAACAATGCCGTTATGCGCCACCTCGGAAAGAACACGTATGTCCTCAATATTGGTCACACCGCCTGAGGCAATCACGGGTAAGCCGCCCTCTTTCGCCAGATTAACCGTTGCACTGACGTTGACGCCCTGCATCATCCCGTCTCGCTCGATATCCGTGTACACGATCGCCTCGACCCCGGCGTCTCGAAAATCACGCGCCAGGTCTACGGCAAGTACGGTACTGGTCTCAGCCCAGCCATCGGTCGCGACAAATCCAGCCTTGGCATCGATGCCTACAATGATGTGCCCCGGAAACCGCTCACAGGCTTCGCGAACAAAGTCAGGGTCTTTGACCGCGGCTGTTCCAATAATGACGTAGCTCACACCGGCATTGAGGTAGCTTTCGATGGTCGCGCAATCGCGTATGCCACCACCGATTTGGACAGGCAAGCTGGGAAGCGCACGGGTAATCGCCCTGACCGCGTCAGCATTCTTGGGCTTGCCTGCAAACGCACCATTGAGGTCAACCATGTGCAGTCTACGCGCCGTCGCTTCTGCCCAACGCTCCGCCGTAGCGACTGGGTCATCAGAAAAGACCGTGCTGTCTTCCATATCGCCCTGCCGCAAGCGAACGCATTGCCCATCTTTCAGGTCGATTGCAGGTATAACTAACATGTACCGTCCCATCTCAAAAAGTTAGCGAGCAGCTTCAAGCCGTTATCATGGCTTTTTTCAGGATGAAACTGAGTAGCAAACACGTTGTCTTTGGCGATGGCTGCACTGCCCTTGATGCCATAGTCGAACGACCCCGCCACATGATCAGATTCCTCGGCAGGTAAAAAGAAGCTGTGTACGAAATAGAAATACGCGTTGTCCGCAATTCCGTCCCAAAGTGGGTGGTTCCGGCTTTGCGCCACCTGGTTCCAGCCCATGTGAGGAACCTTCAACTTGGTGCCATCGGTATCACTGTGATTCCTTGGGAAACGTGTGACTGTTCCATCAAAGAAGCCCAAACAATCAACACCGCCATTTTCGTCTGATCGCGCCATTAGCGACTGCATGCCAACGCAAATTCCCAATACGGGTGTACCGCGGTCGACGGCTAGACGAAGCGTTGTTTCGCAACCCAGTCGGCGAAACTCGGCAAGACAGTCCCGAATGGCACCAACCCCGGGAAACACGATGCGATCTGCCAATAAAATTGCCTCGGCATCTGCTGTAACCACAACATCGCTTGCGCCTGCCTCTCGCAGTGCGCTTTCAACGGAGTGAAGATTGCCCATGCCGTAATCGATAACGGCAACCGTTTGCGTCATGGATTTACAGAACGCCTTTGGTTGATGGCATTGCCGAAGGTGCACGCTCATCTGCGGAGACTGCCATACGAAGCGCTCTACCGAACGCCTTAAATACAGTCTCGGCTTGGTGGTGACTGTTCTCACCCTTCAGATTGTCGATGTGCAAGGTCAGGTGCGCGTGGTTGACCAACCCGTGAAAGAACTCTGCAAATAGATCGACATCAAAATCGCCTACTGAGGCGCGGGTAAACGGCACATCGTAGTGAAGGCTAGGACGGCCCGAAAAATCGACAACAACGCGAGACAATGCCTCGTCCAGCGGTACATAAGCATGCCCGTAGCGCAGGATGCCGCGACGATCGCCCACAGCTTTTGCCAGCGCCTGACCCAGCGTAATACCGATGTCCTCTACCGTGTGGTGCGCATCGATGTGCAGATCGCCGTTGGCCTTGATGTTGAGATCAACCATCCCGTGACGGGCTATCTGATCAAGCATGTGCTCGAGGAAGGGTAAGCCCGTATCAAACTCAGCTTTTCCTGTTCCATCCAGGCAGACCGATACGGTAATTTGAGTCTCAAGTGTGTCTCGTGAGACTGTGGCTTCACGCACGGGCGTTTGAGCGTTGTCCATCTGTTTTTCCTAAACTTGGGTCGGCTTTTACGCCGAGACGCTACACTAGGCCGCGGATTGTATAGCAAAGCGCTTAACAGCTCATCTTATGACTCAGCTTCCCTCATTTTCAGAGCGACTTTTGTCCTGGTTTGACGAGTATGGTCGAACCTCTCTCCCCTGGCAGCAGGACAAAACGCCCTACCGCGTCTGGGTCTCCGAGATCATGCTGCAACAGACACAGGTCTCGACCGTCATTCCGTACTACACCCGATTCATGTCGGTATATCCGTCCGTAACAGATCTAGCGGAAGCGCCTCTCGACGATGTCCTGAGCCTATGGACCGGGCTCGGTTACTACGCTCGTGCACGCAACATGCACCGCGCAGCACAAATGGTTGTCAGCGATTTTGATGGGGAGTTTCCCAGCTCCGTCGAAGCACTAGAGACATTACCTGGCATTGGCCGATCGACAGCCGGCGCCATTGTGACGCTTGGACACGGCGGGTGGGCCCCTATATTGGATGGCAACGTCAAGCGCGTGTTGGCTCGATTCCACGCGATCGAAGGCTGGCCCGGTAAAGCGGAGGTACTGGCAGCGCTATGGGCGGCATCGGAATCACACACACCAAGGACGCGAACTGGCGACTACACTCAAGGCATCATGGACTTGGGAGCAACGCTCTGCACCAAATCAAATCCCGGCTGCCTCTACTGCCCCATGTCCGATGACTGCCAAGCGCGCATTGAAAATCGACCAGCTGACTTTCCGGGCAAAAAACCCAAGAAAGCGATCCCCGTCCGGTCCACCGTATTTCTGCAATGTGTCGATCGAGAGGGCCGTGTTCTTCTAGAGCGACGCCCCCCAGCCGGTATTTGGGGCGGACTGTGGTCCTTTCCCGAAATAGAAGCGAAAGCAGAGGTGGCCGACTGGCTCTCGGATAATGGATTAAAGGTAACTGCAAATCCGACCGAACAATCCCGTCACAGCCACACGTTTAGCCACTTCAAGCTCGACATCACGCCGGTCGTGTGCCCAATAGCCACTGCATCGTCCAGAATAAGTGACGTAGATGAACGCCGCTGGTTTACAATAGGTGAGGCGTTGGCGCTAGGGCTGCCCGCGCCAGTGCTCAAAATGCTCAACACACTCACTGTTAAAGACTAAAGAGATAGGTCATGCGAACCGTTCATTGCCGCCGCTACCAAGAAGATCTAGAGGGACTGGACAGGCCTCCCCTCCCAGGGGCGAAAGGCCAAGACATCTACAAATCCGTATCAAAGAAGGCCTGGGGCGATTGGCAAGCACTACAAACCATGCTGATTAACGAAAAGCACCTGAACATGATGGATCTGGAGGCAAGGAAATATCTTTCTGAGCAGATGGACCTTTTTCTGAGTGGCGGAGAGCACGATCACGCTGAGGGTTACGTGCCCCCATCACAAACCAGCGAATAACGTTGGTTACCGAGATTTAAATGATGCGAAAGATTTTACCCTGGCTGATCACATTGGTTGGCTGCTTCTTGGTTACCGGTGCACTTGCGGCAGTGAAATACCAGCAAATCACGGCTGCGATTGCCTTTGGAGCGTCCTTTCCGGAAACCTACGAAGTTGTCAGCGCACGCCAAGTGGGCTCAATGACACATACCCCGGTCCGCCGCCTTGGCGGGACGATCAGAAGGCCGGAGTTTGTGGAAATCAGTTCTGAAGTTGGTGGGCGCATCGTGAGTCTTCCTTTTTCTGCCGGAGCCGTTGTTGAAAAAGGTGACGCTGTCCTGAAGCTTTTCTCCGCTGATCTTGTCGCTCAACAGGAAGCACTGAGAGCAGACCGCAATCTGGTGATCACGCAGTTGGGGCGAAGTCGCACCCTTAAAGAACAGGCGCTCATCGCTCAGGGTGACATCGACGTGCAGGAGGCTCGCCTCAGTGCACTTAACGCACAAATTAAGGCCATCGACGCGCAGTTAACGCGACTGACCATTCGAGCCCCATTTACCGGGCGCATGGGCATCTACACTCACGTCGTGGGGGACATGCTCGATTCGGGAGAGGTCGTTGCCGCGTTCACCGGCTTAGGTGACGAGCGATGGATTGATTTCAAAGTCCCCCAAGGCCTCGCGAAAATTTCAGTGGGTGATGAGGCGAGCCTCTATGACCTCAACGGCACATTTTTAGGCTCAGCGACCGTCATTGTTGTTTCCGACTCAATTGACGCCAGCACTCGCACCTTTGATGTAAGAGCAAGTGCAAACGGCATTGACCTCAAACACGGTGAACTCGTACAAGTAGAAGTCGCAAGTGGCTCAGCAATGGCGGTGTATGAACTCCCGCCCTCGAGCGTTCGATGGGATACCGATGGAACCTACATCTTTCAGCTGATCGACGCAGAGCCAGGCGCGCAACGGCCTTATCGAGCAAAGATTCAACGCATAGATCTAGTCGACGAGACCGCGGAAACCGCGCTATTCACAGCTGCGCTCGATGAAACAGGACTATTCGCAACAACCGGGTCATTCAAGCTCAAAGAGGGTGTCTTGGCTCAACTGGGCGACAGGACGAACTAGGTATGGTTGGCTTTCAAGACCGACCGCGCTGGAACGATATCTTCGTCAAGCGTCCCGTGATTGCAGTTGTTGTATCGCTGCTGTTATTGCTCGCGGGGGTTCGTGCTGCCATTGACATCCCGGTGGTTCAGTTTCCGGTTATCAAAAGCTCATCGATTCAAATCATCACGCCCTACCCTGGCGCGACCGCAGAATCGGTTCAAGGCTTTGTTACCGAGCCCATTGAGCGCGTTGCCAATGCCATCCCGGGTGTCGACTACGTCGAGTCAACCACAACATCCGGTGAGAGTATTGTCACGGCCTGGATGCAGCTTAATGAGGACAGCACCGATGCACTGGCAGAGCTCTCCTCAGGGTTAAGTCAGATCCGTCTCGAGCTTCCCGATGGCGCTGAGGATCCGTTTATTCAGGTGAGTCGTGCGGACAGTCCGTATGCGAGCTTCTACCTTGCCGTCCGGGTTCCGGAAGACCGGCCATTGGGCGAAGTGACTGACATCGTTCAGCGCAATATCGTGCCCCAGCTGACCTCGGTTTCAAACGTACAACGGGTGGAGAACAGCGGTGTCAAACCGGCCATGCGCATCTGGATGAATGCGTGGAAAATGGCCGCGCTCAATGTCACTGCGCACGACATTAAAAATACACTGCAAAGTAACAACGTGATTGGTGCATTGGGGGCTAGCGAGAGTGCCACCCAACGAATCACCCTAAAAACGGACTCTACTGCACAGACGGCCGATGACTTCCGGTCCATGATCATTCGCTCTCAAGAAGGCGCGGAGATCCGACTCGGTGATGTCGCCCGCGTTGAGCTAGGTATGGAAGAGGCGCAGCAGCGCAGTCGCTACGATCAAGATTTGGTGGTTTTTCTCGCGATTTATGCCGCTCCCGGAGCCAGTGAAATTGCTGTTGCCGATGCGCTCTACGAACGAATTGATGATATCAACCAGGTTCTTCCAGAGGATCTCGAGCTATTCATGGCTTTTGACATCTCGAACTACATGCGTGACTCGCTTCGCGAAATTGTGATGACGCTCGGGGAAACCATTTTACTCGTGGGTTTTGTTGTCGTTGCGCTGATGGGCTCCTTCCGAACAGCGCTCGTCCCGCTAATGACAATCCCCATCTCCCTTCTCGGCGCCGTAGCGGCCATGTCGATTATCGGGTTTTCATTCAACCTGTTGACCGTCCTCGCGATCGTTCTATCAGTCGGTCTGGTGGTAGATGACGCCATTGTGGTCGTCGAGAACGTTGCGCGGAACCTCAGGTCAGGTATGAGCCGGTATGAGGCGGCTATTACGAGTTCTCGCCGGTTGCTCGGCCCCATCGTGGCTATGACAGCAACGTTGGCCGTGGTCTATGCCCCCATTGGTTTTTTATCGGGTCTCTCTGGTGTTCTATTTAGAGAGTTCGCTTTTGCTTTAGCCGTTGCCGTTTTGATCTCGGGCTTTGTAGCGATGACGCTGTCACCCATTTTGAGCGCTTGGGTCTGTCCAGATAGAGGACACGAGTCAGCGACCACAAAATGGGTCAATCAGCGTTTTGACGCCACCTCTGAGGCCTATGCGCGAGTCGTCGATTTCTCGCTTAAATGGCGTTACCAACTCATTGGCGCCGGCATTTTCTTTTCGCTGCTATCAGCACCGCTCTATCTATTTTCTTTGAAGGAACTGTCGCCTGTTGAAGATCAAAGCAGTCTCGGCCTGGTATTCGAATCCGCGCCAGAGTCGTCGTTAGAAGAAACCTATGAGGGCTTCTATCAGGTGGTGCAGACGCTCGAAGACAAGCCCGAGCCGTCCTACATGTGGCAGGTTGTGACCCCCACCGGCGGTTTTGGCGGACAAGAATTCGTGCCGCCTAATGAGCGTGATCGACCCGTAAAAGACATGGTGTTTGAGATCTACCAGAGCATTAAGGGATCGCCCATTGTCTCTGCCGTACCTTTTGAAGAGGCCTCACTTCCATCAGCTGGTCGCTTTGACGTGGAGGTTGTTATTACTTCATCGGACAGCAATGAAAACATGCTCAAGGTGGCCCGGAGTATTGTCGATGAGGCACAGACATCAGGTAACTTTCTGTTCGTCGAGACAGATATCAAGATTGATCGGGTTGAAGCGCAGTTCGATATCGATAAGGAGCGCCTTGCGGATTTAGGGATGAGTCTTGGTGATTTGTCGGCGCAGATGGGGTTGATGGTCTCACCGGCCTACGTGACGCGCTTTGATGAACGTGGTCGTGCTTACCGCGTCATTCCCATGCTCGAGAGTGAACAGCGTGATTCACCGGCAGCGCTACTCGATATCCCCATCAGAATCCCCAATGGAGAGCTTGTGCCATTTGGATCGCTGGTGACCCTGACGCGCTCGACGGAGCCCCGTGCGTTGACACGCTTCCAACAGAAAGACGGATTCAAGATCTACGGCGCTATTTTGCCGGGCACAACCAAGGACCAAGGGCTCAGTTTGATAGAAGACATCGCCGAGCGAACGCTGCCCGAGGGCTATGTGCTGGACTACCTCGGGGAATCTCGGGAACTACGAAGCGAAGGCAATACAATGACTGGTGTTCTCGGCATCGCGACTGCGCTTGTGTTCTTCGTATTAGCCGTTCAGTTCAATAGCTTCCGAGATCCACTAATTATCCTTTTGGGATCCATACCGCTGGCGCTGTTTGCAGCACTGACGATCACCTTCTTGAACTTCAGCACCATTAATATTTTTTCTCAGGTGGGGCTGGTCACGCTGGTTGGTCTGGTGACGAAAAATGCGATTCTCATCGTAGACTTTGCCAACCGAGAGCGCATGGCGGGCGTTGAGAAGTTTGACGCGATACGTAACGGCGCTATCGCACGCTTACGCCCAGTCTTGATGACCACTGGCGCCACAGTCCTCGGTCATTTCCCGTTGGTTCTGGTGACAGGCGCAGGTGCAGAGGCGAGAAACAGCATTGGAGCCGTCCTGGTCTTCGGTATGCTGATAGGCACATTGTTCACACTGGTCATTTTACCCGCGGTTTATGCGGTGCTTGCCTCCAACAGAGACATGACGAAAGACGTCTCTGTGAGCGAGCCCGACCCTCAAACAGATAATCAGCCAGCAATGGCTTAGTTTACTTGACGGCTTAAGGTCTCGACGGTTTAATACGCGGCCTTTCCGGAGTACTTACTTCAGATTTGCCCAGGTAGCTCAGTTGGTAGAGCAGGGGATTGAAAATCCCCGTGTCGGCGGTTCGATTCCGTCCCTGGGCACCATCCTATAGCACGAAAACCCCTTATCTAAGCCATTTCTATTCGGTTTTTCGGTCGAATTTGGACGACCGCGTGGACAACTTGTACCCTGAATACGCTGATTATGCGTCCCCAATGAGGGCAGAAATATGGCTAGAAAGAAAACAGGTAGTAAGCGGTGGCCTCCCAATATTGGGGTCAATAACGGCAACGTGCGTTACAGGCGCCAGATTCCAAAAGACTTAACGAGCATCGCGGGAAAGCGGGTATACCAAGAGTACCTAACCACCCTCACCCCAGAGTCTTCATTTGAAGACGCCTTTGAAGCCGTGAGGCCCGTGACATTGCGCTACGAGGTGCTGATCAAATCGCTTAAAAACTCAAGTATCGATGCCTATACAGAAAACGAAATAGAGGCACTGGCGGCCGCGTATTTAAAAGATACTGGGCTTGCACCGAGTGGCCTAGCACTTCACATGGTCGGGCCAGAGTTTCTAAAGAAGCATGGTCTAGAAGACATTGAAGACGTGCTCGGAAGACCCGTGACCACCACTGATCTGATGCTCCTATTCTTCCCCCGCATTGCAGATCCCGTCGCCCGCCGAGACGCCGCTCAAACTGAAATACAGAAGCTTCGAGTGGGGCTTGGTATAAACGAGAAGGGACTCTTTACGGATGGTTCAAGGGCAGACCCAACGATTCAGGAGATCGCTCAGTACCGAGCCGCAGA
>CAJWQE010000012.1 GCA_913045375.1 uncultured Halieaceae bacterium
GTGAGGTCAACGCGAGGCTGCGCTTGTAGGCGAACGCTACCGAACCCCTCTCGAGACTCGGAGTTATAGCGGCGCAGGTTATCAATATTCTTGACGGCAGCCTCAACCCGCTGCACGACCTGTTGCTCAATCTCTTTTGGCGATGCGCCTGGCCACGTCAACGACACCTGTACGAGGGGGAGCTTGACGATGGGTTGTACTTCTTTCTCGATCGTTGTCCAGGCAATGAGGCCAGACACAATGATGAAGACCATCAGCAGGTTGGCAGCAACTGCGTTACGAACCCACCATGAGATTAAACCACCCATGAATTACCCCGCGCTCAACTGAACCGGGTCGGCTGTCTCTTCAATCGCCGAGAGTGCCATACCGGCTACAGGGTTGCGTATGGGCGAGACGATAATGCGATCGCCCTCCTCAACGCCACTACTCAGGTAAGCAACGCTTGCCGTCGCATGTGCCACGATGACACTACGAACCTCGAGCAGGTCGTCATCGTTCATAATAAATACCCGTCCACCCGCGCGTAAGCCCGCGGCGGGAATCGCCAATACATCAGCGAGCGTGCGCCCCTCGATATCAGCTGCAACGAATAGCCCAGGCGCCATGGGCATATCGCCATCAGCAACATCGAACGGGTTGGCTACTTCAACCGTACCGAAGGTGGAGCGCGTTCGCGGATCAAGCGACGCATCGAGACGCACCAGGCGGCCAGTCCACTTTCGAGTGGCGCCCGCGATGTCAGTCGACAGTTGAACCCGTAAACCTGCGCCCTCGTCCGCCTCGTAACCAATAGGGACCCCAAGTGCCGCAATATCGGCATCCGTCAACGGTAGGCGCACTTCTGCGACATCCGTCGAAAAGACCGAAGCCACCGTTCTGCCTGCCCCAACGTACTGACCCTCATCGACCATGGTTTCAGTGATGCGTGCGTCAAACGGAAGCGAAATTTGTGTTCGTGAAAGATCAGATTCAGCACGCGAAAGCGAGAGCTCAGCAGCCTGTACACCGGCACGGGCCTGTGCTATTTGAGGTTTCTTGAGTGCCAAATCAGACGGATTAGCCTCTCCCGCGAGCTGCTTTTTAGCAACGTCGGCATCGGCAAGCGCCTGCTCGAGCTCGAGACGACGGGCCGCTAGGCGAGCTCGTGCCTCAGATACCGCAAGGACATAATCTCGGTCTTCGATGGTCAGTAGCGCATAGCCCGCGCTAATACTGCCACCTTCGATAAACCGGGGGGATACGCTGGTGACTCGACCCGACACCTCACTAATCACATCGATTTGGACACGAGGTCTGACTTCGCCGTAGACGGTGACCTCAGCTCGCGCACCTGTTCGTGTCGCGCGCTCAACATAGACGCCGATTCGATTAACCGCCGCCTCACCCACCTCGGGCTGCGGTTTGTTCATGATTAGGGCATTAGTAAACAGGACGGTGATTACAGCGACCACCAAAGGACCAATCAAGCGCTTCATATTGACGTCACACCCAAAACAACCGACGCCATAATAGACATTCCCGCCATCCAACACCCCCGTATAGTGGTACTAGCAGGCCCAAGAGAATACCACATAGGCGACAACAGACGCGATTTTCAAGGTGCATTTTTCATCACACTGCTAGAATGCGACAGAGATCTAGCAGAAGCCTTTTGGGGGGCGGGAAATGGATTCAGAAACACAAAGAGAATTCGATATCGTTGTCTACGGCGCCACCGGTTTTACCGGCGCTTTGGTAGCAGAGTATTTGCATGAGGCACATGGCGACACTAAGTGGGCTATCGCAGGTCGATCACAAAACAAACTTGATGCGGTCAAGCAGCGGCTAGATGCACCCGATCTCCCTACCCTCGTTGCCGACAGCGACAGCACAGAGGACATGACGCGTCTCGCCGCCCAAAGCCGAGTCATTATCAGCACCGTGGGTCCCTACGCGCGATACGGGACAACACTGCTCGAGGCCTGTGCTGCCGAGGGTACACACTACTGTGATTTAACCGGCGAGCCGCAGTGGATGGCCTCGGTCTTTGAGCGTGTCAGCGATGCCGCAGAGGAGTCAGGCGCTCGACTGATCCACTGTTGTGGCTTTGACAGCATCCCGTCGGACCTGGGGGTCTTCGTAGCCCAGAAAACCATGATGGAGAAGCATGGTCTCTACGCCAGCTCCGTGAGCGGCCGAATGGGTCAGTCCAAAGGCGCTGTCAGCGGCGGAACGGTCGCAAGCATGCTGCTTGCGATGGAGCAAGGCATCAGCGATCCGGTTGCCCGGAAAGCACTGAACGACCCCTATGCGCTCTACCCCGCAGAGCTTGAGCCAGGTCAAGATGGACCTGATCAACGCGGCGCTCAGTGGGACGATAGCTTTCAAAGCTGGACCGGACCTTTCGTCATGGCGGCCATTAATTCAAAAGTGGTTCGCCGCTCAAACGCTTTGGCAAGCCTGATTTATGGCGCTGATTTTTCTTACAACGAAGCTATGCTTGTGCCCAGCCGTCGTGCCGCACTCTTGCTCGCTGGCGGCAGCATACTGGGTATGACGGCCCTCGCTATCGGTCCACTTCGCCGTTTAATCGCCAAGCGTCTTCCTCAGCCGGGCGAAGGCCCTTCTTTGAGTGAGCGCGAGAACGGATTTTTTGAATTCTTTGTCCAAGCCCACCACCCAGAAGATGCTTCCAAGGACGTCAGGATTCTAGTGAAGGGTAAACGTGATCCGGGCTACGGTGCGACATCAAGAATGCTTGCGCAAGCAGGGCTGAGCCTCGCTTTTGATGACTTGGGCGTGGAAGGCGGGATTTGGACACCCGCCTCCGGGTTAGGTGACTTTTTGGTTGAACGACTGGCGACTGTCGATGTTACCTTTGAGGAAGTCGCCATCTAACATTAGAGGGGTTCGTAACTGAACTTCTGCCCACCCAGTGATACCTCGACCATAAAGCCTCCCTGGGACAGGGTGAAAACAGCCATACCCTTGTAGAAGCCTGAACTATCGACCTCGGTGATTTCGCCGTTTGCGGCGGTCACCGAGGTGCGACCACCACCACCCGTGCTGAGCTCAGCACTGGCGCCCGAATTCAATGCGATGGCTGCAGCCTGACCGCTGAATTCAAAATTACCTGAGGTGAACTCGCGCATCGATCGCGCATCTTCGAAAAAGATGATTTGCTTGTAAACCTGACCACCAAACTGGAAGCCAAGGCTCACCTGCGTCATGGTTGCCTTACCGATGGGCTTGCCTTCCTGGTAGACCATTCCCTTACCTTGAGCGCCGCCCACCAGCAGGCCGATTTTTCCAATACTGGGAAAAACGGCGTATCCGTAGGACGCATCAATGTAAGAACCTGCACCTGCCTCGCGAAACGCCTCAATAGCCACTTCGTTTTTATCCGCCCAAGCTGAACTTGAAGCGAAGAAAACCAGCGCAAACATCAAAGAAAAACGGTTCAACATACCCTTGTACCTATGCAAAACATCTACAAATGCGGAGATTTTGATCATCGCCCTCTGACGATGACATCCGCGACCAAAACACTGCCGTACCAAGTCTACACCTTTAATAAGGACAACGGACGATGCATCAAGTTCAAAGTACCGCAAAAACTACCTCACTTCCGAGCGCGATTTCCGACGAGGCGATGGCTGTACGCGGTGCATTGCTTGATCGCGGCCTTGAAACACCGATGGTGGCCAACCACCTGTCGCGGGACCAGCGCTACGATCGCATTCGCGACGCGTTTACGACTGTGATGGAAACCCTAGGACTCGACCTCAGGGACGACAGTTTGGAAGAAACGCCGCATCGCATCGCCAAAATGTACGTGGACGAGATTTTTTCTGGCCTAGACTACAGTCAGTTTCCAAAAATTACGGTCATCGACAACAAGATGAATGTGGAGGAGATGGTGTGTGTCGATCAGATCGATCTGACAAGTACCTGCGAACACCATTTCGTCACCATCGATGGTTTCGCCAAAGTCGCTTATATCCCAAAGGAAAAAGTCATTGGCTTGTCGAAAATAAATCGCCTCGTGGGATTTTTCGCGCAAAGACCACAGGTTCAGGAGCGTCTGACACAGCAAGTTCTGGTGGCACTTCAGACGTTACTCGGTACCGAAGACGTCGCTGTCACCATGACCGCAGTTCACTATTGCGTGAAGGCCCGCGGTGTGAAGGATGGCAACTCCACTACACGCACCACATCATTAGGCGGTGTTTTTAAATCGGACCCCGCTTCTAGAGCCGAGTTCCTAAGCTAGCGCCCCACCCCTCTCGCCTTGACGTCCTCAGACATGGATTACCAGGGAATCGTTTCCCCGGCCCAGTCAAGGTAGGCCAGTTCCCCATCTGGCTCCGAGCGATCGAGAATATCGATGAGTTGTGCCGCTGAAAATGCCGGGGTGAACAACTTCCCCTCAGGTACCGAGCGCTGAAAAGGCTTCGACAATGGCGAATCCACGGTCCCAGGGTGATAAGCAACCAGCTTTGCCTGCTTATTTAATCTTCGGACCTCGATAGCGGCACATTTCATCATCATGTTGAGTGCCGCCTTACTTGCACGGTAGCTGTACCAGCCTCCAAGCTCGTTATCCCCGAGACTTCCGACACGTGCGGACAGTACAGCAATTCGCGGAGCCTCAGATTTACGGATCAACGACCAAAAAGCCGCGAGCGAGCGCATGGGAAGCAGTGCGTTAACCGACATGATTGCACCAAAGGCCTCCTCGCTCAGGTCGCTCACCTTCCTCTCCGGGCGGATCGATTCGTTCGATAGCAGGCCGTTGGTCACAATAAGACGCGACAAAGACAGCCCTGTTGCTTCAATCTCGGCGGAAATACGGGCAAGCGATGCGTCGCTATAATCTGTTTCCAAGGTCGTTACATCGGACTCAACGAACTCAGAGCGGCTGAGTACATAAACAGACAGCGTGGGATCGGCCGCTAACTTCTCAGCGAGCGCCCTAGCGATCGCACCACCACCGACAATAACAGCAAGGGATTTCTGGTCAGTAACCGACAACCGTGCCGTCCTTACGCATTTCGGTAGCACCTGTCAGCACACCCGTTTTGGGGTCACGGCTAATGGCTTGATAACCACCAAACTTACCTGCTGTATCGTCAACTTTGACCTTGTGTCCCCGTACACGCAGTGCGTCGACCGTTTTAGCTGGCACGCCTGGCTCGACAAATAAGGTCCCGTAGTCGGTAGCCACCCCCTCGTCAGGGCTCGATCCTCCATCGTGCAAGAAACGCGCTGCATCGCCCGCTTCCTGAAGATTCATGCCAAAGTCGGCGATATTCACCAAGACCTGAACATGACCCTGAGGCTGCATACCTCCCCCCATGAGGCCATAACTCATAAACGGTTGATCACCCTTCATCAGAAACGCGGGAATGATGGTGTGGAACGGTCGTTTACCCGGTGCGTAGATGTTGGGGTGGCCGTCCTCCAGTGAAAATAACTCCCCGCGGTCCTGCAACATGAAGCCGAGACCCGTGGGAACCAGTCCACTACCCATGCCGCGGTAGTTGGACTGAATGAGAGAGACCATCATGCCGTCACCGTCCACAACAGTCAGGTAGGTAGTATCACCCTCGCCTTCAAGCGGAACGGCGAGATAATCGGGCTCGATGACGGTATTCGGCCTGATACGAGCGAACTGCCGCTTTGCGTAGTCCTCGCTAAGAAGCTCGTCGATCGGCATCTCGGCGAAGTCGGGGTCGGCGAATGTGCCCGCCATACTTTCAAAAGCAAGGCGCTTTGCTTCGACCATGTAATGGAAAATATCGGCAGATCCCCGCTCGAACTCGCGCAAATCGATTTGCTTGAGAATGTTGAGCATCATCAACGCAGCGAAACCCTGGCCGTTGGGTGGCAACTCGTAAAGGGTATATCCGTGATACTCAACACCACGTGGCTCTACCCACTCGCCCCGGTGAGCTTTCAGATCGTCGAGTGTCAGGTCAGCGCCAATTGCTTTGAAGTAATCGGCCATTGCTTGCGCCACCGATCCCTCATAAAAGGCGCTGCGGCCCTCGGTTGCGAGTGCCGTGAATGTTCGCGCCAAATCGGGATTTCGGAAAATGTCACCCGCCTTGGGTGCCACGTTGCCGGGAAAGTAGGTTTTTGTCGCGTTTGCCTGCTCTTCAATCATTGCAGCAACCGATTCAAACCGTTTCCGGTTACCTTCAAACCCCGCCGCGATCACTGGACTCAGTGGAAAACCGTTGCGCGCGTACTCAATCGGCGCTGCCAAAACGTCGCTCATTGGCAGACGACCCCATCGTTCATGCAGTGCAAACCACCCATCCACAGCGCCCGGTACGGTAACCGACAGCGATCCGTGGGATGGGATGCCCACATAATCCTCGGGAATTTTGCCCTGAGCTTTCATCGCCGCGATGGCCTCTCTAAGCTCATCGAGTGAGCGACCCATTGGCGCGCGCCCAGACCCGTTGTATCCATACAACTGCTTGGTTTTCGGATCCCACACAATCGCGAACAGATCTCCGCCGATACCGTTACCTGTCGGCTCCATCAGCCCCAAGGCTGCGTTCGCCGCTACCGCTGCGTCGACCGCCGATCCGCCGGCCTGAAGCACATCAATCGCAATGTTCGATGCCAATGGCTGTGCAGTAGCGGCCATACCATTGACAGACATGACGGGGCTTCGTGACCAGTCCGCTCCCACGGGTCGTGCCCCCGGGCCTAACTCCTGTGCCATAACCATTCCCGTAAAAGCCATTCCGGTGAAGGTCATGCCGGCAAAAAGTGTGGTCGATATCGTGGCCAACCATCGCGTTAATCTGTTTTTCATGGTGAACTCTTTTCGCTATTAATCACGTCAAAATAATTGCAGTAGGACACCTCACATGTCGAGCATTAGCAAGGTCGCATTTATCGGACTCGGCGCCATGGGCTACCCAATGGCAGGCCATCTCAAGCGGAGCGGCTTAGACGTCTGCGTCTATAACCGCACCGAGACCAAGGCTTTTGCCTGGGCGGACGAGTACGACGGTCTCTCTGCTCCCACCCCTGCCGAAGCGGCTGTAGATGCCCAAATTGTGTTCCTCTGCGTTGGCAATGATAACGATGTAAGGTCGGTTACGGTCGAAGCTGAAGGTGTTTTGTCCACCATGACAGCCGGCACACTGCTGGTTGACCACACCACCACATCCAAAGCGCTGGCGGAGGAGTTGCACGCAGCCTGCGATGAGCTGGGGATCGCGTTTATCGACGCCCCCGTCTCCGGCGGGCAAGCGGGGGCAGAAAACGGCGTGCTGACCGTCATGGCGGGCGGTGAGACGTCAGCCTTTGAGATAATGGAGCCCGTAATAGCAGCTTACGCGAAACACACACAGCGAATGGGCGACGTGGGCAGTGGCCAAGTCACCAAGATGGTAAATCAGCTTTGCATCGCTGGAATACTTGGCGGTCTGTCCGAGGCGTTTCACTTCGCAGAATGTGCAGGCCTAAATATCGATGAGGTAACACGAGCCATTCAGGGCGGTGCCGCTCAGTCGTGGCAAATGAATAACCGTTCGGAAACCATAGCTCAACGCAAATATGACTTCGGATTTGCCATTGACTGGATGCGCAAGGACTTAGGGTTTGCCCTCGATGTAGCTCAGCAGCTAGGGCTGCACCTCCCCATCGCAACAATGGTTGATGACCATTACGCCAATGTTCAGACCAACGGGGGCGGCCGGTGGGATACTTCCGGGCTCATCGAGCAGATCCGCATGCGAACTGAGAAGACGCAGGCGGCGAAGACAGCGGAGCGTGTCACGCACTCCGGGGGCTGCCATTGCGGTAGTGTTCAATGGACGGTAGAAGCACCCAAAATTCTGGATACACACACCTGTAACTGCTCGATTTGTGACATCAACCACTACCAGCACCTATTGGTCCCCGAGAGTCGATTCAATCTGACAAAGGGTGAAGAGTCGCTCTCGCTATACACCTTTGGTAGTCACCAAGCGAAGCATTACTTTTGCAAGCACTGTGGAGTTAAATCCTTCTATGTCCCACGATCGAACCCAGACGGTGTCAGCGTTAATGCGCGCTGTCTGAACTTGGACACCGTAGAAGTGATTTACGACAAGCCGTTCGACGGTCGCAACTGGGAAAAAAACGCGGGCTCACTGGCCCACCTATCAAAAGAAAGCTAAAACATGAATCGCACCGCCGCTTACTGGAATACAACCCCGCTCGAGCAGCTGAATGCTGAGGAGTGGGAATTATTATGTGACGGGTGCGGCAAATGTTGCCTGCACAAGTTGCAGGATGACGAAACCGATGCGGTTTTCTACACGCGAGTCGCTTGTCGACTTCTGGATATGAAGTCCGGCGGTTGCTCAGACTACGTTCACCGATTTTCCAGAGTGCCGGACTGCATGGATGTCAGCAAAATGACCCCAACCGAAATGAAGTGGCTACCATCGAGTTGCGCCTACCGCCTCCGTGCGGAATCAAAACCTTTGCCCGAATGGCACCCGCTAATTAGTGGACATGTCTCGACAGTATTCAAAGATCCCAACCGCATTCGTGGCCGGGTCGTATCGGAAATCGAGGTTTCAGAGGAAAACCTTGAGGATTACATCATCCGATGGATCGATGCCTGATCCAGTTTTGGCTCTGTCGCTAAGCAGCTGGTGGCGAGTAGTAGCCTAACAATCTAGGGTAGCCGCTCTTCGTTCTGCGGCTAAAGCGAGAGTCCCAGGCGTCCCACACCGTGCCATGTCGAATAGCCATCACATGCCGGGGTATGACCGCTATGAAGTGACCATCCCTGGGTATATCGGGAAGATAGGCGTTTTTGGTCAGCGTAAGCTCCCAACCTTTGCCCGTGAGGTAGAGATAATGAACCGGGGTCATCACACCATCCGCAATCGATGGATAGAGACCGCCTGTCATCTTTTTCTGCAGGTAGGACAAGTCCTCTCGAACGTGGTTATAGGACTCACCAGTAATCAAGCAGATTGCGCGGACAACGCAGTCCGCGCGGCCACGAAAACCAGCTTCTTCTCGCCCCCCATCGTGTTGTACGAATTCCAACACTGCGCGCGCCCCACCCTGTGTATTAGTGTTATTTCGAAATATCATAGTGGCTGGATCAATTTGAGGTGCTGTTGTGACCGTAAATTTTACAGACATTGAGCGCGCCCATCAGCGTATCGCGCACCTCATTACCAGAACACCATTGTTGAACTCGCCTCGTCTCGATGCGATCGCGGGTCGGCGTCTTTGGCTAAAAGCTGAACCCTTACAAGTCACCGGCAGCTTTAAATTCCGTGGCGCCTGTAGCGCCATCAGCTCGCTGTCGAGTGAAGCGCTGGAGCGAGGTGTCATCGCTTATTCGTCGGGCAACCATGCTCAAGGAATCGCACTCGCCGCAAAGCTGTTTGAGACCCGCGCCACAATCGTCATGCCTCATGACGCGCCCGCTAACAAAGTCGCCAACACACGTGCTTACGGCGCTAACGTCGTTCACTATGAGCGAGGCGTCGAAAGTCGCGAAGACATCGGAGCAGACCTGGCGCGAAGACACGGTCTAACGCTCGTTAAACCCTATGATGATCCTGCGGTCATCGCCGGTCAGGGCACCGTAGGGCTAGAGCTCTCCGAACAAATGGCGGAGCGGAAACTCTCGGTCTCAGCCATCTTATGCTGCTGCGGGGGTGGAGGGTTGAGTGCAGGCATAGCAACCGCCATGGCGGCAACAAATCCCGGAGTCACCCTATACACGGCTGAGCCCGAGGGATTCGATGACACGGCTCGCTCATTGTCTCTGGGAGAGCGCGTTGCAAACGAAACCGAGCAAGGGTCTATCTGCGACGCCATCGTGACCCCGACACCGGGTGAAATTACCTTCCCGATCCTCAAAGCACTGGCAGGCGGAGGATTTGCTGTCAGCGACGATCAAACACTTCGCGCGATGCGCTACGCCTTCGATACCCTAAAACTGGTCATCGAACCCGGCGGTGCGGTTGCACTTGCGGCCGCTTTATTCGCAGACAATCTGCCCTCATCTGATGATCTTGTCGTCATCGTTTCCGGCGGCAATGTGGATGAGGCAATGTTTGCAAAAGCGCTGACTATTAGCTGAGTAAATACCTGCTATTCCCCCTGTGACAAATTACCAAATTCGGTGATCTGCGCGATCTCGTCGACCGTATCTTCAGCGTAATCAAGCGGTGGGGAGAACCGGTGCGCCGGAGCTTGATGGAGATTGCCAGTGCGAACATAAGGACAACCTTATTGGCGCCATTTTATCCATCCCCCTCCGCAGGCGATTTTTCGAGAGGGAGAACACCATGAGCGATGACCGTACCTGGGGCGTACTTACGTCTCAGTCAGATGAGGATGCGCTTAGAAACCACATCACTGGCACGGCAGATGAATTTCATGCCAACGTCGCAGCACGCGAGATCCATTGGCAGCATCCGTCCTGCGGCGCTTGGCTTGCCCGCGAAGACGGAAACGACTGGGTAGGCTGGGACTCCCGTGGTGAAGCCACTGGCATTGAGGCTGACTGCTGGACGCCTTGGCAATCCGTTTTAGACGAGTCGGCAGCGCCCTACTACAAGTGGTTTACCGGTGGTCAAACCAATGCCTGTTTCAACCTTGTCGATCGCCATCTGCTGTTGGGTAGAGCCGATAAGACAGCCATCATTTTTGAGGGTGACCGATGGGATCCTTCAAAAAACAACGGGCGAGGCGGCCCGGTTACCGAGCAGCATTTCAGCTATCGCAAGGTCTTTGGAGAAATCATCGCGCGCATGCAGGTACTGCGAGACTTGGGCTTGAACAAGGGCGATCGGATTGCCTTTAACCTACCCAATATCCCTGAACAGATTTTTTACATGCTGGCAGCGCAGCGGATGGGTGTGGTCTATACACCGGTCTTCGGCGGTTTCTCGGCAAAAACTCTGTCAGACCGCATTCACGATGCCGGGGCAAAGCTCGTCATCACCGCTGACGGCGGCTATCGAAACGCCGAAGTGGTCGGTTACAAGGGAACCTACGCTGACCCAGCTCTCGATAACTACATCCCGAGAGAGACAGCACTCGCTACGCTAAAAGCGGTATTGGCAACGTATGACCTCGGTGATTTGGCAGACACGCTGTACAGCGACGTTAATAGCGCGCTGGCTGGCGAAATAACCCTTGAAAGGTCCGATGTCATGCGCGAACTCGGCGCCTCACTGGCGAGCCAGAACGCGATTGCACCAGAGCTGACAGCGGAGTTACGTACGGCAGTGGCCCGACAACTCGCGGACGCCAAACACAACGTAGAGAACGTGATTGTCGTCGAATACACAGGTCAGGAAGTGGTCGAACATGCACGAGACAGCTGGTCGAACGACCTCGTTGCCTCTGCAAAAGCCACGATTGCAAAACACCTTGGAGTTAAAAATTTCGAGACCCTCAGCTCAGAGGAGCCAGCCGCGTTGTGGGCCAAGCTCAATGCAGTCCTGCCTGTTGAGAGCGTTGACTCGAACTTCCCCCTATTCATCATTTACACGTCCGGATCAACGGGCAAACCCAAGGGTGTTGTCCACACACATGGAAGCTGGCTGAGTGGCGTTAGCCACACCATGCGCACAGTCTTCAACGCCACCGAAGATGACACGCTCTACGTCATTGGTGATCCAGGCTGGATTACCGGCCAGAGTTATTTGATTGCGGCACCCCTGGTACAAGGTATGACGACCGTTATTGCCGAGGGCTCTCCTCTCTTCCCTCATGCCGGTCGGTTCTCGTCGATTATCGAACGCTACAACGTCACCCTCTTCAAAGCGGGTTCAACATTCCTCAAAGCGGTCATGACAGACCCGGCAAGCGCTCGGGAAATGGCCGACTTTGACATGTCCTCGCTGCGCGCGGGCACCTTCTGTGCAGAGCCGGTATCGCCAGCTGTTCAGCAATTTGCAATGGACAACATCTGCAAGCACTACATCAACTCTTACTGGGCGACCGAGCACGGCGGCATCGTGTTTAGTTGCCCCTGGGGCGGCTACAAGCCCCTCGCAGCTGATGCGAAGACATGGCCTCTCCCCTGGGTTCAAGCTGAAGTTCGCGTAGCCGAAACTACCGCGGATGACGGCACCGTAACGGCGTGGCGCACCGCGGAATCGGGCGAGAAAGGTGAGCTGGTCATCACGCAGCCCTATCCTTACCTGGCACGAACGCTCTGGGGCGACGCAGACAACCTGTTTGAAGATAGCTGGCGCGGGGATATCGACCGTTTCAGTGAGGTCTACTTCAACCGCTGGGACGGTGAGCTGACCTACACTCAGGGAGACTATGCGCGTCAGCACGATGACGGCGCATTTACCCTGCACGGTCGCTCTGACGACGTGATAAACGTATCAGGCCACCGAATCGGCACCGAAGAAATCGAAGGCGCCATCTTGCGCGACAAGACCCTGCGCGAAGACTCCCCTGTGGGCAACGTTGTGGTCGTGGGTGCACCGCACGATGAAAAAGGCGAGACGCCGGTCGCATTTTTGGTGGCAGCTGCGGGTCGAAAGCTCTCCGATGATGATTTAGCGCGACTGCAATCTCTGGTCCGATCGGAAAAAGGCGCTACCGCAGTGCCGTCCGACTTCCTAGTTGTATCAGCGTTTCCAGAGACACGCTCCGGTAAATACATGCGACGAACGCTTCGCTCCATCCTGCTTGATCAACCGCTTGGCGATATCTCCACGCTCAAAAATCCTGAATCCGTTGAGGAGATCCGGACAGCCGTCGCCCAGTGGAAGGACTTCGGCCGTTTGACTGAGGCGAGACGCGTCGTTCAGACATGGCGTTATCTGCGTGTCGAAACTCATGAGGTCGCACCAGGTCACTTGGTGGCCTTGGTTGTGATTAGCAGTCCTCCCGTAAACGCATTGAGTGAGCGAACGCTCGACGAGCTTCACACGGCACTGACACAGCTCGCTCACCAGGACGATCTGTCCGCCATGGTTGTGACAGGTGCACGGAATACCTTCGTTGCGGGTGCGGACGTCAAAGAGTTACTCAAGATTGGCGAGAAAGGCGACTTAGAGTCCGCTCAAACACTGCCAAATGCGGCTCAGACAGCCTTCGCAACACTCGAGAACCTCGATATTCCGATTATTGCGGCCGTTAACGGACCCGCGCTAGGTGGCGGTAACGAATTGGTACTTGCCTGTTCGCACGTTATTGCAGCCAAGCACGCTGAATTCGGCCAACCAGAGATCAACCTGAACCTCCTCCCCGGTTACGGTGGTACACAGCGTCTGACGCGTAAGCTCTATGACGCCCACGGTGTGGATGGTGCAGCTCAGGCCCTGCGCATGATGCTCGACGGCCGTACGATTGATGCCGATACCGCCCTCGAGATTGGCCTCATCGACGATATTGTGACCACGGAAGGACTCTCCACGGTCGAAGCAGCCATGGCTGCCCTACGAGACCATTTTGCCGGTGGCGACGCGCTGAAAACGTCTATGGCACGGCGTAAAAAGCTGAAAGACCAGCGAGAGAAGTCCGTCGGGATTGACGAATCACTGTTGAATCACCCGGGTGTTGCTTTAGCGCTCAAACAGATTCGCGCGAGTGGCCGTAACAAGCCAGTGGACTTCATCATTGATGCGATGCTTACCGGTGCGCGCGATGGTCAGGCAGCGGGTCTGCGCCGTGAGGCCGAGTTATTTGCACAAGGTGTCTGTGATCCTGAATGCGGCCCCGATGGCATCTCAGCATTCCTAGAAAAGCGCAGTGCACCGCTGCCACCCAAACCCAAGGCTGTGCAACCTGACGCCTCGGCAGAGGAGCGTGCAGCGCTCATCGAAGATGGCAAGTTACTTCCCATGGGCGCGAGCTTCTTCCCTGGTATCACTCCCATACCCGAGTACCAACTTGGTTACGGTGTGATGCGATCACACGAGGACGGCAGGCCGTTGCACGGCGATCCTGTGGTTGCGGAAAAAGAGCTGGTCTTCCCTACTCCCACACCGGGTCCTAACGAGGCGCTGGTCTACATCCTCGCGTCTGAGATGAACTTCAATGATATCTGGGCAATCACAGGTATCCCTGTCTCTCCTTTCGATGCGCGTGATGCTGATGTGCAAGTAACGGGTTCAGGTGGTGTCGGCATGGTGGCGCAGTTAGGTCAGGACCTTGTCCGTGAAGGCCGTCTGTCCGTGGGCGATATTGTGAGTATCTACTCGGGTCAGAGCGAATTAATGGCGCCTGATCAGGGCTTGGATCCTATGGCGGCGGATTTCCGCATCCAGGGATACGAGCGAAACGACGGTAGTCATGCACAGTTCCTGACGGTCCAAGGACCACAGTTACACGCGAAACTGCCAGGCTTGAGCATTGAAGAAGCCGGTTCTTACGGCCTGACAATGGGTACGATTCATCGTGCGCTTTACAACACACTCGCTATCGAGCCAGGAAAGCGCCTGTTTGTCGAAGGTGCTTCAACGGGTACCGGCTATGACTGCCTACGAAGCGCACTTTCCTCGAGTTGTGCCGCATTGGGTATGGTCTCTAGTGACAGCCGTGGCGAGCGTGTCGAGGCGGTCGGCGGCCATGCCATCAATCGAAAAGACGATCGATGGGCTGATATCTTCACTGCCGTTCCTGATGACCCAAGCGAGTGGGCCGCATGGGAAGCAGCCGGTGAGGCATTCGTCGCCGAGGCTGAGAAGAAAGTGGGAGGTCAAATCGACTACTCGGTTTCTCACGCCGGTGAAACCGCCTTCCCACGATCATTCCAGCTACTCGGTGAAGACGGCGTACTCACCTTCTACGGCGCGTCGTCCGGTTATCGCTTCACCTTTATGGGTAAAGCTGGGGCTTCTACTCCGGCCGCGCAATTCTCAAAAGCAGGATTGCGAGCGGGTCAGTCATTGCTCGTCGTCTACGGACCTGGTGCCGAGGACGGAATCGTCGACCCAGTTGCTATCGAAGCCATCGAGGTAGGTTGTCAGCGCGGTGCGCAGGTAGCTGTTCTGGTTGACACGGTCTCTCAGCGAGAGTTTGTCACTTCGCTCGGGTTTGGCGCGCAGATGAAAGGTGTGGTCAGTATCGAGGAAATCGAGCGTCGTCTCGGTGATGAGTTCGATCCACCCGGACCCTTCCAGCAGATGCCAAATCCCTTCACGGAATCAGCGGCATTCAAGGAATCTGTGCGGGCCTTCTCAGACCGAACACTCAAGCCTATTGGCTCTGCGATCGCACCCTTGTTACGCAACACGCTCGACAAACGCGGACTTCCCGACGTCGTTTTTGAGCGCGCAGGACGCGATGGACTTGCACTTGCTACATCCCTGGTTAAACCCAATGTCGGCAAGATCGTCTACTCGGAGGACCTTAAGGGCTCACGCTTCAGCTTCTATGCGCCTCAAGTATGGATGCGCCAGCGTCGAATCTTGATGCCAACCGCAGAGATTCGCGGTACCCACCTCAACACATCGCGCGAGTTTGCCGAGATGCAGGAGCGTATTGCCGCGGGTCACATCAATATTCTTCCTCCGACAATCATCGCCATGGAAGACGTGCCAGAGGCACACCAAGCTATGTGGGAAAACCGGCATGCAGGGGCTAATTACGTTGCCCTGCACGCATTACCACGGACCAATCTCAAGTCACGGGACGAGTTGTACCGCGCTTGGGCTATCCGCGACGCAATGGAGCGTGGCGAAACACTCACAAAAGTTGAAACAGGATCAGCAGGAGCACTTCGATGAATGATATGAGCGATATTCCCCAGGATCTGCTAACGCAGTCCATCGCTGGGCGTCGACTCGACAACAAATGCATCATCCTGACCGGTGCCGCCGGCTCCATTGGCAGCTATATCACTCGGCAGTTATTGCGCGAAGGCGCACGGGTCATGCTGACAGGTCGTGATCAGGGCAAACTTGATGACTTCATGGGCGACTTAGTCGATGAAGGATTCGAGGAGACCTTCATGGTCAGCGCGACGGGTGATTGCGCGGATCCAGAGGTCTGCCGACAGATTGTGGCAAAAACAGTTGCCGCCTTTGGGCCGATCGATGTGTTGGTCAATAACGCCGGTGCTGCAGGTCCTAAGTTCACGCTTCGCGACATCCCGTTTACCGAGGCAGAGCAACGCGCAGCTGATTCCGACCAGACAATGTTCGATTCGGCAATGAATCTGTTGGGGGCGCCTTGGAATATGGCGCGTGCCGCGGCTCCCCATATGTCCGCGGGTGGTAGCATCATCAACGTATCGACCATCTTCTCCAGAACGCATTACTACGGCCGTATTCCGTACGTGGTACCGAAGTCGGGGCTGAATGCACTGGGCAAGGGCTTAGCGCTCGAGCTCGGCGAAAAGCAAGGTATTCGAGTCAATACCCTCTTCCCTGGCCCTATCGAGTCAGAGCGCATTGAGAGCGTATTTGCGCGCATGGATGAGCTTCAGGGCGTCGAGCCAGGTAGCACAGGTAAAGAGTTCCGTGACCTAATGATTACGACCCGAACATCGGACGGTGGGCTGGAGTACAAGTACCCTACACCCACCGACGTTGCATCCGGCATTGTCTGGCTTGCGTCTGATGAGTCATCTGCGCTCTCAGGGCACCACATTGAAGTCACAAACGGTATGCAAGTACCGGCGCAAAGCCGCTCACAGCTTGTATCGTGGCCCGACAAGCGACTCGAGGATCTGTCGGGTCAGGTTGTGCTCATTCTGGGTGGCGATGACTACCAAGAGGCGGTCACCTTTGCGGAACGCCAGATACAAAGTGGCGCCCGTGTCATGCTGGCCTTCCGAAATCTGAATACGGTAGGTCACGCCCGCTCACTACTGCAGGCTCGAAACCTAGATGACGTTCAGCTATCCCACTTAGACCCCCTTCGCAGGGAGTCGGTAGATCGCTCAATGCAGTTGATGTCGGATCATTTCGGCCGGTTAGACGGTGTGATTTTGCTGCCGCAAAAGCCTAACGGTGAATACGGTTATTCCTTATGCACTGCGAATGATGAGGATGTAGCGAACTTTGTCCGGGACGAGGTGGTAGCACCTGTGGCCTTCGCATCGAGCTTCGCTCGAAACATGGATCGCCTGTTTGCAGAGGGCGAGCCACCCGCGATTGTCTACGTAACAAACCCATCTGATCGTCACGGTAATCTCATGAACGAAATCATCCGCGCCTCAGTCGAAGCACTGATTCGTGGCTGGCGTCACGAGGACGAGACACTGGCAAACGCCGGCGATCTCACATGGGCTGTTCAGCCCAACCAGATGGTGCGCTACGACACCGAAGACGATGAGGCATTAACCTTCGCCGCCGATTGGGCAGCAACGCTGACCAACCGCGTCCGTAAAATGGATTCGATCAATCTGTGGTTACCCCGCAGCATCAAGCGCTCAACGGGTAAGAGCTCAATGCCCTCCTCCATCTCGCGTGTACTACCGGGATTACATAAAGGTCGCACCGCGGTCATTACCGGAGGAAGTCTGGGCATTGGTCTGCAACTGGGTCGTTTCCTTGCAATTGCAGGTGCGCGCGTACTTCTGAGCGCACGAAGCGAAGGCAAGCTCGCGGAAGCTCGAGATGAGATTGTCGACGAGCTGCGCAATATTGGTTATCCAAGACCTGAAAGCCGCGTCACCATCTTGGGCGGTATTGATGTCGGTGATCCCGATGCACTCGATCGACTTCATGCCCACGCGGTCGCGGAGCTTGGCCATGTCGACTTCCTGATCAATAACGCCGGTATTTCAGGCGCTGAAGAGATGGTTGTTGATATGACGCGTGCCGATTGGGACCGCACCATGGAAGCCAACCTGATCTCAAACTACTCGCTGATCCGTAAATTCAGCCCAGCAATGAAAGCGGGCGGTAGAGGTTCCATCTTGAACGTATCGAGCTACTTCGGTGGCGAAAAGTACGTAGCTGTTGCCTACCCCAACCGAGCAGATTATGCGGTATCAAAGGCGGGTCAGCGGGTGCTGGCAGAGATTCTGTCACGGCACCTCGGACCAGAAATTCAGATTAACGCGCTGGCACCCGGCCCCGTTGACGGTGCTCGCTTGCGCGGCTCTGCCGAGGCGCCCGGATTATTCGATCGCCGCGGACTGCTGGTCCTTGAGAACAAGCGCTTAAATGAGGTTCATAAGGCCATTCTGGCCGGCATGTCGAGTGGTTTCAGTGCCGATGATGTGATGACGCTTGCAAGTAACGCAGTGGACGGTATTGATATCGATGCACTGCCAAAGCCAATCGCGCGTCTCGTACTGAAGATCCGTGACTCGGGTGGCCTTGGAAACTCATCCAACTACCTCATGCACACAGGTATCGCAGAGAAACTTATGACGCGGCTTGTTCGCGCGGGCATTCTGAGTGATGAGCAGCGCGAGCAGTTCCTTGGAACCTTCGTAGACGCGCCGGCACCGTTCTTTGAATTCGCGGAGACATCAAAGCAGGCCGAGCAGATTGAAACGGGTATTTTGAACCGTCTTCACCTGCATAAGATGCCAACCGATGAGCAGGTGGGTCTGTCCACAGTATTCCACCTTGCGGACGACATCGTCAGTGGCGAGACCTTCCACCCCTCCGGTGGCTTAAAGTTTGATCGCTCGGTGACAGAGGGCGAATTGCTGTTGCCCCCTAACGAGAGCGAGATTGCGAAACTGCAGGGTAAGCGCATCGTCCTGATTGGCGACTCGATGAAAAACGAGCTTGCCAATATTGCCAATGGCTTCTTGGCTCAAAACGTCGGGAAACTCTGGGTGCTAACGAAGACTGAAGACGCCGCCAATGCCATGAAGCACAGTGTCGATAACCCCAATGGGATTGATGTCGAGTGCCGAGCCATTGGCGATGAACTCGAATCCAGTTTGGATGACATTCTTCGCAACGAGGGTGGCTACGATGTTGTGGTTAGCAGTCCGTTCGAGCGTTTACCCCTTAATGCGCTTGCGGCTAACGCGAACGAGCCCTGGGATCGCGTTCTAAGCGACGATGAGTTCAGAAAGCTAGTGCATGATCAGCTCACGCATCATTTCCGCGTAGCACGCACGTCCGCATTAGTGCCGAATTGTCAGATCGTTTTGATTACGCCTGATACGTCGCTTGCATCGACACGTGAAGAATTTGCTTTGGCCTTGTTTGTGAAGAACTCGCTACACGCGTTCACAGTGACCTTGGGTGTTGAGGGAGAGCGTTTACCCACAGTCCCAGCCATTAACCAGGTTCAGTTGACGCGACGGGCGCATACCGAAGAGCCGTCAAACGATCAGGAACTAGCAGAAGAAATGACACGTTTGGTGCATGCGGTGCTTCAGTGCTCCGTACCCGCGCCAACGCCATCTGACAGTCGTTATCTGTCGAAGATCTTCCGTGGTAACGCAGTAACGGTGTAACTCTGGGCAGGGTGATCACCAAAACCGGGGCACTGCCCCGGTTTTTTTTGCCCAGCTTGTTCTTGTCACTTTCCTTTGCACGCTCGCTAGATACTGAGTAGTCTCGAGAAAGAAAAGCTAATAACAAAAGAACAGGCTTATGACAGACAGCGGTACTGCGCTCCCCTTTAGTACGAAATTCCTTTACGGATTCGGTTCGATTGCCTACGGGATTAAAGACAACGCGTTCGCCTATTTCCTGTTATTTGTTTACGTTCAAGTCTTCGGTCTTGCCCCTGATCTGGCCGGTCTCGCCATCCTGATCATGCTGATCTTCGATGCCATCTCCGACCCGCTTATTGGCTATATTTCTGATAACACCAAGTCGCGCTGGGGCCGCAGACACCCGTTTATCTACGGATCCATCATCCCCGTATCGCTGACGTTCTTTCTGATTTGGGATCCCCCCACTGCCGCCTCCGATCAAGTGCTTTTTTGGTACCTGCTGGTAATGGGTATTGGTATCCGAACCACCATTACCCTTTACGAAATACCCAGTACGGCGCTGGGTCCTGAATTGACTCAGGACTATGTTGAGCGGAGCTCTCTGATTGCGTTCAGGGCCTGGTTTGGCTGGTGGGGCGGGCTCACCATGTGGAACCTGCTTTGGGTCTTTGTCGTCTACAGCAGCGCCAACGGCACGCAAGACGCTCGCTATGTGCCCGAAACCTGGGTGGTGTATGGCATTGGCTGCAGTATTGTCATGGCTATCGCGATACTGGTAACAGGCGTGGGGACGCATAAACACATCCCACATCTCCACATACCGGATGAAGGTGAGAAAGAGAGCAAGCGTAAGCAGGTTAAGACGGTACTGAAAGACATATGGCTCACACTGAGTGTCAGCCGTAACTACCGCATACTGTTCATTGCTTACATCGTTTGTAAAGCTGCCTCGGGGCTATTTACCAACCTCACGCTCTTCTACTACAGCTATTACTGGGAACTAGAGCCCTCGGACATTCTCACCATTGGCCTGAGTCTTTTTCTTGCTCCGGTGCTCGGTCTAAAACTCGCGCCCATGTGCAGCGGCCTATTTGGCAAACGAAACACGGCTATTGGCTTCTTTGCGGCTTCCATGGTGCTAGAAAACGCGCTGATTCTGCTGCGCGTTTTGGATCTGCTGCCCTCTAACGACTCGCCTTTGATCTTGGCCTGTGTTCTCGCCTGTCACTTTGCTGCTGTCGCTTGCATCATTGTGGCTGGAACGGCGGTGGGCTCGATGGTCTTTGACACGGTGGAGGAAGTGGAGACCGCCACCAACAAGCGAATGGAAGGAACACTATTGGCAGCACGTTCGTTTGCTGAAAAATGCATGGCAGGCGCTGGTGCGTTTTCTGCAGGCCTCATTCTGAGCTTTGCGGCGTGGCCTGAAGACGCCAAGCCTGGCCTCGTATCACAAGCGACTCTCGATACGGTGGGCATCTACACGGTCATTGCATCGACGGCGCTCTGGTTACTGGGTCTCTTTTTCATCGGCAAAGTTCGCGAAAACAAGGAGGCGCACGCTGAACGTCTCTCAGGGCTTGCGGCTAAAGGTGCCCAATAAATAAACAGCGGGCCACCATGGATTTGCTGGCACGATCGCGACATGATGAGTGCTAGGCACGCTTCCCTGTAGTAATACGATAGGACACGCTCTTATGAAATCTCTTAAATCCCTGCTTGTTGCTACTAGCTGCGCGGTATTACTGCCCATGCACTCGCTAGCAGCAGATGTGACCGCCAAAATCGATGCTGTTATGCCCAAGGTCGTCGAATGGCGACGCGATTTTCACCAACACCCCGAACTCAGTAATCAGGAATTTAGGACGGCAAAAATTGTCGCCGATCACTTACGGGCTCTCGGTATGGAAGTTGAGACTGAGGTGGCTCACACCGGTGTGGTTGGGACACTGCGCGGAGGCGACGGCCCGGTCGTTGCGTTACGCGCCGATATGGATGCACTGCCTGTTACCGAATTAGTTGACCTCCCGTTTGCATCAAAAGCACGAGGTGTCTACCAGGGTCGCGAAGTCGGGGTCATGCACGCCTGTGGCCATGACAATCACGTGGCCATTTTGATGGGCGTAGCCGAGGTCCTCGCTGGTATGGGCGATGATTTACCGGGGACGGTTAAATTCATATTCCAACCGGCCGAAGAAGGGACACCGGATGGGTCAGTTGGCGGCGCGGAGCTCATGCTCATGGAGGGCGCGTTTGAGAATCCGCGGCCCGATGTCGTCTTCGGGCTCCACGTGTTTCCATTCCCGGCTGGCACCATTGCTACACGCCCTGGCGGACTTATGGCTTCATCAGATCGCCATCAAATAACCATCAAAGGCAAACAGACGCATGGCGCTGTGCCCTGGGCGGGCGTCGACCCCATTGTGACGGCCAGCCAAGTCGTCCTGGGACTTCAAACCATCGTCTCACGACAACTGGATGCCACATTAACGCCCTCCATCGTTACCATCGGACGGGTTGAGGGCGGTGTTCGCAACAACATCATCCCCGAATCAGTAGAACTTGAGGGCACCATCAGGACCTTTGATGCTGAAACCCGTATCGATATTCATAAGCGGATTAGACGCACCGCCACCAACATCGCTGAAGCTGCAGGTGCAACAGCCGATGTAGTGATTGATCAGGGGTATGGCGTCACTCGCAATGATCCGAATCTCTTCCGACAGATGTCGCCCACGCTGGAACGCGTTGCGGGTGATCGCTTCATCGAAGCCTCGCAGACCACAACAGCCGAAGATTTCTCCTACTTCGCCAATGAAGTACCGGGACTCTTTTTGTTCTTGGGTGTCGCACCTGACGATCCGACTTTGATCTACCCCAACCACTCGCCTCGCTTCTATGCAGACGAGCGGGCGCTCCCGGTAGGTGTCGAGGCACTGACCTCCATGACCTTGGACTACATGATGTCCGAGCAGTAAACGCTCGAACGTAAAGTCGAGCTAAAAGGTGTCTCGAAGCTGACGTTTAAGGATTTTTCCAATGTCACTTCGAGGCAGCTCATCCATAAAGGTGACGCCGGCAATGGCCTGGATGGGGCTCAGCCGTTTGTTCGCATCGAGCCTGATGTCTTCCTCAACACGCTCACTGTCAGTACGCTTGACCACGAACGCCCATGGCGTTTCACCCCACTCCTCTGAGGGTTTAGCCACTACCGCTGACTCAACGACATCCGGCATGGCGTTCAGAGCCTGCTCTAGGTCGGTGGCGTAAATATTCTGCCCCCCCGATAGAATCATGTCCTTGATTCGGTCACTCAAAAACAACCAGCCGTCCTCGTCGAGGTAACCCACATCACCCGAGCGATAGAAGAGCCTGCCCTGCTCATCGAACCAGTGCATCGCCTTGGTGGCCTCCTCTCGATTGAGATAGCCATCACTCATGATGCCCGTCCGTCCAACAATTTCTCCCGACTCGTTGGGTCCCAGCAATTCACCGTTCTCGCCGAGAATTTTCAATTCGCCCCCAGGCTGTACCTGCCCTACCGAACCCAACTTACCCAGCTCTGCGGCTTTCCGCGCAATTAAGGTCGTAGCGACACCGCCCTCGGTCAAACCGTAGAACTCCAGTAACTGTGCACTCGTATCCTTCAGAATCTTCTCTTTCATGACGGCTGATAGTGGTGCACTGGTAGAGAACAGCCACTTCACACTTTTCCAGTTATCGGGCGAGTGATTGGGCGAAGCCCACATGCGTTGGTACTGCACAGGCACCAACATGGCGTGCGTGATCGCGTAGTCGCGAATCAACTCGTTCGCGCGCTCCGCGTTGAACTTTCGCATGATGACCTGGGTTGCACCCACCCAAACCGAGGGCCACCAAGTCGTGATTGTGGTGTTTGAGTAAAGAGGCGTACTAGTGAGGACAACACCCCCCTCAAACTCCATCTTTTCAGTGCCCGAAATAAGAAGATTACGCGCGAGATGGCTGTGAATGATGCCCTTGGGGATGCCGGTCGTCCCGGAGCTGTAGAGAATGTCGTACTCCTCGTCGAGCGCCATGTGGACGTTCGGAGAGCCAGCATCAAAGGTATTGGCCCAAGTCGTATGATCATGAAATTGCTCGCAGGCCGTCTCCAACGCAAATCGCAGATCCGCTCTGATCGAGGGGATGTCCATGAAGTGCTGAAGCGCTGCATCGCGGTATTGATCTGAGACAAACAGGCCCTTCACCGCGCTGTCTAGCAGCATATTTCTCTGTGCCTCTGGCGTCGCCGTGTTTGGGACAGGCACCATGCTCGCACCCGAGCACAAGATACCCGTCATCACCTCCGCACACTCGACGCTATTGCGCGATAGCACGGCTATGCGATCACCCTTACCAATGCCGGCTGCAATGAGTCCGTTAGCGATACGAAAAACGTGATCAATACTGGTTTTGTTATCGCGCTCGACCCCATCAATGATATAGGCCAGTCGCGCGGGCTGATTCGTCCTGCGGCTATCAAGTCGTTCACAGAGCGATAGGGTCACGGTGGGGTACCTCACAAAACGGTTGTTTAAGGGTTTATCTACCTAATGGAAGATACCAAAGGTTTGATTGCCTGACAGGCTTTAAAAAAACGCCCAAAAGACTGAACGGACCTTAATTTTGGTCCGTAAAACCTTTTGAAGCAGCGGGTTTTGGGGAACACGCCATGGAGCAGTACGAAAATAAAGAAGGTAACGCGCAAGAGGCAAAGTTCATTGATCGGTTTGACGACGTGGTATTGGGGCTTTTTGCCTTTGCCGAACGAGGACTACTTCTACTGATTGGTGCATTAGCGATCGTCGCGGTTGGGTTCGAATTAGGCGATTTACTGGTCAACCGCGACATTAACCTTGCTGATCTGCTGCTGCTCTTTATCTACCTAGAGGTGCTTGGCATGGCCTACGCCTACTACTCGACCCACAGTGTGCCCGTTACCTTACCCGTGTTGATTGCAATTACAGGCATCACACGACTGATTCTGCTAAGCAAAGACTCAGAGCCTAATGAGTTGATGTACGAGGCCGGTGCCGTGTTGTTGCTGGCAATCGCCTATAGTGCATTGTCATGGGCATCGAACTTCTTCAAACGCAAATAAAGCTGGCACCCTGACTTCTCGTCGAGTTTGATCCTCGTCTATGATGGCGTATGCACCTTCGTCGCCATTGTATTAGAGTCCTGTCGGTAAACGCTTTCTTGAGAGTCCTCTCGCTCTTCGCTGCGTCTTTGCCAGTACAGGCTATTTCGGAACCAGTCAGCTTTGGCGACGTACTGCAGCTCCCTGTCAACGAAGTCGCGCAGACGCTGGCTTATGGAAGCTCACCACTTAACACGGTCGTCAATATCAAAGGATCAGACTCGTCACTCGGCGCTGTCACCCTGATCCACGGCGGCTGCTGGTCCAACGCCTACGATCGGAATCACACATTACCTATGGCCGAGGCGCTTTCAACCATGGGCTACGATGTTTGGGTGCCTGAATATCGACGAGTGGGTGATGAAGGTGGCGGTTGGCCCGGCAGCTTAGAAGACATCATCGCGGTGGTTGAGTTCGTGACCGATAAAACAGGACAGCAACCCATTCTCGTAGGCCATTCTGCCGGTGGGCATCTGGCCTTGCGCGCTGCCCAGAAGGGTTTGGCGATTGACGGTGTGGTGGGATTAGCTCCCATCACGGATCTTGTGTCTTATGGCGCGGAGTCAGGGAGTTGCCAATCGATGGTTGCCCCTTTTATGGGTGACGAGACTTATTCCCCTGATGAGTCCTATCGAGATGCTTCCGTGACTCTAAGGGCGATTAATGTGCCCGTCTCTGTCGTGATTGGCAAAGAAGACCCTATTGTAGGAGCGTCGCAGGTAGACGTTTTCGATGCCATTCAGGTAACCACAGTCGAGGGCGCGGGACATTTTGACGTCATACACCCCGAGACCGAGGCATTTAGTGCTGTTGTGAACGCGCTCGAAGCAATCAAGGGGAAAGGTCGCTGAGCTTATGAGTGCTGTCGATTTTGACAAATTACGTTCGCGTTTCCATCTGCCAGAGGGCAAGGTCTATTTGGACGGCAACTCGCTTGGAGCACTCCCTCGCCACACAGAGATGCGGCTACAAGAAGCGATCTCAACGGAGTGGGCTGACGAACTTGTCAGTGGCTGGAATACCAAACAGTGGATAGATCTGCCGCTGAGTGTTGGTGAGCAAATTGCTCACGTCATTGGCGCGGCATCGGGTACCGTCGTGTGTTGCGATAGTTTATCGATCAATTTATTCAAGGCGCTGACCGCCTGTCTCCAGGTGAACGAAGGTCGAAACCTGATCACTGTGGAGGATGGCCAATTCCCCACCGATAGCTACATCGCCGACGGTTTATCGCGGCTCCTTGGCGCTGATCGCTGCCGAACACAAGCTGTCGATATTGCCGCGCTGACGCCTGAGACTCTCTCGGAATCTGCCGCGCTACTGCTTTCCCACATTGACTATAAATCGGGTGCTCTAAGAGATATGGACGCCATTACTGCCATGGCGCAGTCTGTCGGGTGCTTGGTGATTTGGGATTTAGCGCACAGTGCAGGGGCCATTGATATGAATCTGGAGGCTAGCCAGGTCGACTTTGCCGTTGGCTGTACCTATAAGTTTCTGAACGGTGGGCCGGGAGCGCCAGGCTTCCTCTATGTCGCTGAGCGTCATCAGGAAGTCCAGAACCCCCTACCGGGCTGGATGGGCCATGCGCGTCTGTTCGATTTTGAAGCCAAGTACGAGGCGGCGCCGGGTATCAAACGATTCCTGACGGGTACCCAAAGCGTTCTCGCCCTTAGCGCTGTCAGTGCCTCTCTGTCGGTTTTTAAGGGACTCACAATGCAGGATGTCAGAGCTCGAAGCCTCGCACTCACGGGACATTTCATAGCTCTCTGGGAGCAAAGCTCGGTACTGCAATCGCACGCCGCGCTGGTCACACCTATCGATGATGCGCAGCGTGGTTCTCAGGTCAGTCTTGCGCTTGAGAGTGCGTTTCCTGTGAGCCAGGCATTGATTGCAGATGGCGTCATCGTCGACTTTAGAGAACCCAACATCGTCCGATTTGGCTTTTCACCGCTCTACAACACGTTCAGCGATGCCGACCAGGCAATCACATCGCTCGAAGCTGTACTTACCAGCGAACGCTACCGCCTACCTCAGTTTCAAATTCGATCGACGGTCACATGACAGCTGATGAACCATCGCTGACACTCCTGAGATCAAAGTTACGGGATGTCCCTGACTTCCCGACGCCCGGCATCCTATTCAAAGACATCACCCCGCTGCTCTCAGATCATCACGCGATGGATGCCGCGCTCAGTCGTCTCGCTCAGGCGGTTGAAAACCTGATGTTTGATGTCATCGCAGCGCCGGAGGCGCGGGGATTCATCTTTGCAGCGCCCCTGGCGAGGCACTTCAGTGTTGGCCTCGCACTTATTCGCAAGCCAGGTAAGCTACCGGCGGCAACTCTGAGTCATACGTACTCACTGGAATACGGAAATGACACCCTGGAAATGCACGCCGACAGCTTTGAAGGGATGGATTCACCCAGGGTTCTGATAGTCGATGACGTACTCGCCACGGGCGGAACAGCCGCCGCATCAGCCGAACTCATCAGAAGTGCTGGCGGAGTGCCGGTTGGCCTCGCGGTTCTCATTGAGTTAGCAGCGCTCAATGGTCGGAAAACCCTATCTGATATGACGGTCAGATCGGTCCTCAGCTACTAATTGACGACTCAAAAAAGCCTAACCCAAAGTCGTTATGTGAGAGACCAAAAAACAGTATTCGCCGTACATGCTTTGAGATAGCGTTGGCCCGCTAATTGGGGAGCGAAAAATGCACGGATTCGCTTTAAACGACATATTCAAAATTGGGATTGGTCCCTCATCAAGTCACACGATGGGACCCATGCATGCAGCGCAGCATTTCATGTCTAACCTAGAACCGACGCTAGGGAATGGATCGCTGAAAGTTTCGGTAACGCTTCATGGGTCGCTTGCTGCGACAGGCGATGGCCACGGTACGCCAGGTGCGGTGACCGCGGGACTCGTAGGTCATCACTACGAAACCGTCACGCTCCCCGACATTGAATCTGTGTGGAATACGGCGGTAGCAACGGGTGTGATGCGTTCACTCTCGGGTCACGACATCCATTTCAATCCTTCCCATGACCTACTACGGGATATGGAGCCACTGGTATCTCATCCCAACGGAATGACCTTTCGCGCATGGGTGGGTGATGCCCTCATAGACGAGAAACAGTATTTCTCTGTAGGCGGCGGCATGGTTGAGGATCAGATGGGCCATACGCTGGCCACATCTCCATTACCCGTGGGTGACGCGCCCTTCCCCTATAAGAGCATGGAAGAGCTCGTTAAATGGTGCGATCGGGAAAAACTATCTATTGCTCAGTTGCAGGCCCGCAACGAGCATTTTTGTTTAAAGCGAGAAGAACATGACCCCATTGCTGCCAAGCTGTGGTCCGTTATGTCCGACTGTATCGACCGAGGTCTATCCACCGAGGGTCAACTTCCCGGAGGGCTCAACGTCAAACGCAGAGCAAGTACCTTGTGGAATCGCTTGCTAAACAATTCCCACGGCGATAAAGCACCAGCCAATGCAGCTCAACGCGCGATGGTCTATGCCATGGCAGTCAACGAGGAAAATGCAGCGGGCGGGCGTCTTGTCACCGCTCCGACAAACGGTGCGGCAGGGATTGTGCCCGCGGTGCTTCGCGCGCATCTCGATGAGCATAAGTTAAATGAGGTGGGTATTAACCGCCATGTAAGCACCTTTTTACGCACCGCAACCGCTATTGGCGGTTTATTCAAGATGAACGCGTCTATTTCGGGTGCTGAAGTCGGCTGTCAGGGTGAGGTAGGCGCAGCGGCCTCCATGGCGGCGGCAGGACTCACTGCTGCGATGGGCGGCAGCCCGCGACAGATCGAGAATGCGGCAGAGATCGCCGTAGAACACTGCCTCGGACTGACCTGTGATCCTATTGGCGGCTTGGTACAAGTGCCCTGCATTGAGCGCAATGGTATGGGGGCGGTCAAAGCCATCGCCGCGTCTGATCTCGCTCTCGCAGGAGACGGTCAGTTTATGATCTCACTCGATCAGGTGATCGATACAGTGCGAGAAACCGGGAAGGACATGGACAGCCGCTACAAAGAAACCGCCCGGGGTGGACTGGCAATTCATGGCCTGAAAATCCCCGTGACTGCCGTTGAATGCTGACCGCCTTTTCTATCGACTAGCCTGAACTGACACTCTCTAGCCAAGCTGTCATTTGACGAAAGTCAGCCGGTATAGCCGACGAGATGGATAACGCTTCATTGGTGAGGGGATGCCGAAAAGTTACCTGCCTCGCGTGAAGCCACAACCGCCGGATTCCCAGGCGCTCCTCAATAAACCGGTTGTGGGTCCCCTTTCCGTAGCGGACATCACCCAAGATAGGGTGCGAAATATGCTTTGCATGCCGTCTAAGTTGCCGATAGCGGCCCGTAATGGGTTGCAACTGGACATGGGAGTACCGCGCCTCAGGATATCGGTCTACCGGCTCTGGTACGGTCCATGAGGTCAGTGTTCTGAGTTCTGTCATGGCCTCTCTTGCAGTCCCGTTCTTAATTTTACGGCCTTCGCTATCGACCTCATCCCGTAGCGCGTGATCTATATACAGACTTTGGGGCGTGTGACCACGCACAAATGCCTCATACGTCTTCGAGATGTCACCGTGTTCGAATGCCTGCGACAGCGTTCTTGCCGCGTCGCTACTCAAAGCAAAGATGACCAATCCCGACGTCGGTTTATCCAAGCGATGCACAGGGAACAGGGACTGATTCAATTGATCTCGCAGTGTCTGAAGGAGAAAGGTTGTCTCGTACGCGTCGATGCCACTTCGATGCACCAACATGCCACAGGGCTTATCGACGACAACGAGCGCATCATCCTGAAAGCAAACAGTGAGTGGCATTTGAGCGTCGGTCACAATGTGGTCTCGTCATGCGGGTGATCGGTTTATGGTTCATAGCCTTCAGCCTCTGCATCTGCGATCTCGGCCGCTACGATATCCGCCTGTTATTGGCTTGCACCCGCGTTGAGCAGTGCATCTCTGCAGAGAGTCTCTATCTCCGACAAGGTCATGACTGGTATAACTAAACCCCTGCAAGATAGCGTGGGCGTCACATTAGAGGGAGTGGATCCTGCGGGCAAGCGCGCGACTGCGCTAAGTCCAGTTTAAGCGCGAAATTAGGGTCGAGTGCTGAGCAGAGTGGACTTGAAAAAGAAAAGCTCTGGAGTATGATACGCCCCTTCGCGCCCGTAGCTCAGCTGGATAGAGTACCTGACTACGAATCAGGCGGTCGTACGTTCGAATCGTACCGGGCGCGCCATATACAAAAAAGCCTCATCTATCGGATGGGGCTTTTTTGTATCCGGTGGCCTCAGTAGATATTTGGGGTGCTGCGAGGCTAATTGAAGCCATTCAACTAGAGCTTAATTCCCACCGAACTGCTGGTCACGATTCGTTTTATCAAGAAACGAGTCTTCCGTACCTCTCGACTGTATTTGGCTCAAATCCGCTGTCATTAAAACACCGGTAAGCTCGGTCATGGTTGAGGTCTGACTCACAAACAACTGCTCATTCCACCGATCGATCCCTGAATCTGACGTCCAGTAGTAGCCTAGAAACCCGCCCAGGCCAAAACCCGGCAGATCCAAGCAATGCCAGACATCACAGTTGTAGTAACCGGTATCAGCCTGACCAATAGCGCCTACTCCCCACCACACCTGTTGAAGCGAACCGCGCTTTCCGGGACGCTCAGGGACGGACAACTGTGCGCGCGACCAGCCGTATTTACTCACTGCAGTTTTCGCCGCTGTTATGAGCTGTTCGTTATTGCGAGTCCATAAATAGGACTGTTCCGCGTGATCCGTAGGCTCGACACGCCCGTCGACTTCTCGATAATCCATTTCACCCAGGTGCTCGGTCTGGATCATTCCGACAATGTTGCTCTTCTTTTCAGGGAAACGTGTGAACCAATCCGGTGCTGCATGCGCGTCCTCCATACCGGGCATGTAGTGCCGGCAATCCAGAAACACAGTCAACGTTCGTGGCCGTTCACTTTGAGGAATATTAGAAAAATATTTCACGATGCCAAGCAGACCTAAGGCACCGTTATCTTGCGTAATCGACGGTCCGTCTGTGTGATTCACCAGAATGATCTGCTCATCTTCCGGCGTGCCGTAGTTAGCACCCGGCAAATATGCGATGTACTGAAAGGCTTCTGATGTCTCTACCACAGCCTCGAGCCTCAGTGTCGCCGATTTTCCCTGCTTGGCATCGTCAATCACTTTGGCACCATCTTCTCGCGACAATATTAGGGTTGGCGAGTTGTACAGTGTGGGCACACCAAAGGTGTACAGGCCCTTTGTGCGCTCGTAGGCCATGTCGTAGACAATGATGGCGCCCGCCGCGTTGCCATCACGAGGGATACGATCGAGCCCTTGCGCTAACTGCCACCAGATATCAAACGTAAAACTCTCGGTGGGTGGAACGAACTCGAACGGCGCCGGCAGCGTTTCCGCATCGGTCGCATATTCATAATCATTAAAGGTGTAGTTGATTAAGTAGTTATCAGAATACGGAGGATTGGGATGTTTCCTCGTGGGAATTACCACGATCTTGCCTTCAATCGACTCCGGTGGATTTTCATGGTCGTAATAAATGAGCTCCGCAGTAATACCTTCGGGCCCTGTTGAGCCTGAGTAAGCACCATAGTGTGCAACTCTCACCGATGCTCCATCAGATGAGAGCGACCACTGAGTGCTATCTTCGGACGTGTGCCAACGCTCGAATAGCCAGGCATTCCTTGTTCCATCAACGACGCCATAGGTGTCGAGCGTGGTCTCTAGAAACGACATGTAGTTCAACCACTCGGAGCTCCCCGTCAGCGTGGGTAGGTTGTTATGTTTTACTGAAGCCCACTCAATGGCCTCCTCGGGTGTTACCAACCAGTCATCACGGATATCAGTCAAATTAGGATGCTGACCGGAATTGTCAGCCTCGCATGCGGCTAATCCGAGTAGTGCTATGCACAGCGCTTTCAAAGGCATCTTCATGTGTGGCAAATCTTGTTAGTTTTATAGGCTGGAGAATAGCACTCAAAAATGCGCTTTCCATACAGTTCGGAAACCGCAAACTCTGGCCACCGGCCCCTGACACGCCCGCTGCGCCACTGGACCGGCCGACGCAGTCGAAGTATCGTCCTTGAAGATGTTTTAAACACGGAGTCTTATTATCGGACCACTGGCTGACATTTCGAGCGAGTTACTTAGGCTTCTGAGCGACAACCTACCACGAGACCTCACGTGGCCATTTCTATTACTCACGCTGGTGATTGCCATAGCCATCTGGTTCTTTCGCGGTGGTCGTGGCTCTAAGAATGCATCAGGTCAGGAGCGTCCCGCCGACTTACTCGATTATCTGCTTCCTCGCGATATCTACACGCACGTTTCAGCGCGCGTGGATATTACACTCTACGTCTTTGAGCGGCTGTTGCGACCGCTCTGGGCTACTGCATTGATTCTCAGCGTTGGAACATTCGCCGAGACGCAGGTGATAGCAGGATTAAATGTGGTAATGGGTAGCGGGCCCGCGCTCGATACGACCTATGGATGGATGCTCCTCTATAGCCTGGTAACACTGCTGCTGTATGACTTTGTCTTTTATGTCATTCACTACACCGAACACAAAGTGCCCGCTCTGTGGGTCATCCACAAAGTGCACCACTCGGCTGAGGTCTTGACCCCACTAACACGGTACCGAGAACACTTCCTAGAGGGCCCCATCTACGCGGCAGGCGCAGCCTTGGCTTATGGCATCGCGGGTGGTCTGTTCAGCTGGCTACTGGAAGCTGACATCACACAAGCGACGCTGTTTAACATCGGTTTCTTTTCACTACTGTTCGGCTTCAACGGATCGTTTCGGCATTACCACGTTGCGTTCCATTATCCGGTGTGGCTATCAAAATGGTTACAGAGCCCGGTCATGCATCACACCCATCACAGCTACCTGGAGAAGCACTGGGACACTAACCTAGCGGCCGTGACCAGTATTTGGGATCGACTATTCGGGACGCTTTATATCCCCGAGAAAGACGAGTACACCCCCTGGGGATTAGGACCTGAAACGCAAGACCAATATAGGAGCTTCTGGCAAAACACAGTCGGTCCCTTCAAGGACTGGGTCTCCATGCTCACAGGCGGCTCAATGCGGACAAACAACCCATTGGCTGGAGGTGCCGCCAGGACGGATGTGAATGCGAGAGAGCGCTAGTTATCGTGTGCCAAACACCGCGAGCACGCCCATGAGTAAAAGCGTCCAAAGCCCCAGGAACCAGTAAGCCGGAACCCAGCTTTTCGTAAACCCTGCATTCTGATAGAAGGCAGGACTCCACAGGAGGTCTGTAAGTTCCTGTTCCGATAAGGACTGGCCACTGGTCATCAGCCCTACACCCATCGTGGCTGCCAACCCGATAACGTTCCACCATAGCCACGAAACAGAGGGCATGGCGGCCCACAAGAAGACATTGACGGCGAGACCGGCAAAGAAGCCGATTCGGGCACCGCGTCCAGTAGCGTTTTTGGTCATTAGCCCCAAGAGAAAGACGCCCAAAATAGGACCATTAATCAGTGAGCCCACTTTGTTAACCGCCACGATTACTGTCGATGCGATATCGTCAACGAAGAACGCTGTGACCAATGCGAATACCCCCCAAAAGACGGTGAGTGCCCTGCCCCACCAGAGCTCCTGCGCTGGCGTGGCAATCCGCTCTTTCATAGCCGGCTTCACAAAGTCCTTCAACGTGGTGGCAGATAAACTGTTAATCACGGAGTCGAGCGACGACATGGCTGCGGCGAGGAGTGCAACAACGGCTAACCCCACCATCCCCACCGGCAACTCTCGCGAGAAAAGGACAGGCAGCGCCATGTTGTAATTGGGCGCATCGTTGATCAAAGGAAGCGACGACAGAAAGTCGGTGTGTGAGCTCGCGTATGCCGCAAGTCCCGCGCCAATGAGGCAGTACAGTAAGACCAAGGGAAAACGCAGGACACCGTTGATTATCAATATCTTTTGGTTATCGTCCTGAGTCGCTGCACAAAGCTGTCGCTGGACCTGACTCTGATCGCAGCCGTAATAGGCAACATAAAGGAAAAATCCGCCGATCAGCATGGGCAAGAAGGCAAAGTCATGACCGTCACCTAGACCGTGATGCCGAAATGACAACGCCGCGGTGCGCTCAGCTGGGATCTGCGCCAGCATTGACTCAAGTCCCCCTGCCGACCCAATGAGTAAGTACGCGAGGTAGCCAAGTACGCTCGTCAGAATGATCATTTGGACAACATCGCTAAAGATGACCGCGCGGATGCCACCTAACACGTCATAAATGATGGTGATGGCGCCAAACAAGACAACCGCTTGAGCAAACGAAAGCCCAGTCGTAATGGCGATCATGCTTGCCACGCCATAAACGGTGATGCCCGCCACTGCAGCCCGCGACAACTGAAACATCCCACTGATGAGTAGCTGCGTTTTATCGTCAAAACGCCGCCCCAGATAAAGGTAAACCGAAACCAAACGCTGCCGATGGAACACGGGAATTATGAATATGGCGATAAAAATCATCGCTAACGGCAGGGCCAGCTCGTACTGCAGCCAGACAAGTCCACCGCCCACGACAAAGGCGACAAACGCAGGTGCACCGAGAATACTGTTAGTCGAGCACTGTGTTGCCATAACGGAGAGCGCAATACTGATCGGGCCACTGCTGTTACCGGCAACAAAGTAATCCTCAGCTGTCTCCTGGCGTCGTGACAAATACAGACTCATAGCCACCAAAGCGGACAGGTAAATTGCTACGACGAGCCAATCAAGCATTGCTAGCATTCGACGCCCTCCACGTCTTCTTTGAGTGGGTGATAACCAAAACCACTGGCTGAGACCAACTTCAAACAGCAACGAGCCTGGTGGATGCAAACTTCGGTCTGTCTTCACCATACACCATCTCGATTGACACAAAGTTAAGGTCGAAAACGCTCGCACAGTGTGATAACTAATAAGCAACAAAAATACTCATCACAGCGGTTGAATTTGTATGCGCTATGCTCGCTTTTATCGCACCACACTCACAAAACAAGCCTTCGTTTTTACCAGCTTATTTGCGGCATCGGGTCTGACATTATCGGAAGAGCCTGAGACACCACCTTGGGATGTCTCAGCGCCGAGCTACTCGGCCGAGGTTCAAGAAATCGAGCTCAGCGTGACTGAGGGTACCTGGATGAACCTCGATGTCTCACCTGATGGGCAGCACATTGCTTTCGATCTGTTGGGAGACATTTATCAGATACCGATCACGGGTGGCGAAGCGACACCATTACTTAGCGGTCACGCATGGGAAATACAGCCGCAATACAGTCCCGATGGCCGTTTCCTCGCGTTTACGTCCGACCGTAATGGCGCAGACAACATTTGGGTTATGGACCTGACCAATCCAGACAACAAGCACCAAATAACCCACGAAAGTTTTCGACTGCTTAATAATCCGAGTTGGCACCCGTCAGGTGAATATTTGGTAGCGAAGAAGCACTTCACCACCTCAAGATCACTCGGAACCGGCGAAGTATGGCTTTACGATGCCAACGTCGATCAAGCCCTGACGCGAGGAAACCTACAAGGCTCTGTGCTGGTAAAGCGACCAAGCCCCGCATTCCAGAAGGAACTGGGCGAACCGACCTTCAGCGCTGATGGAGAGTCGGTGTTCTATATTCAGAACACGACACCCGGAAACACCTTCATCTACCATCAGGATAGCAACGGTGAAGTCATGGCTATCAAACGCTATGACCTCGAAACGGGTGAGATTGAGAAAGTCGTTGGCGGCGCGGGCGGCGCTGTTCGACCCACGCCATCGCCCGACGGTAAAACACTCGCCTTTGTGAAGCGCGTGAGAGCAGCTTCGCGGCTGTTTGTGATGGATCTCGCCTCAGGCGAACAAACCATGCTGGTTGATGATCTCGACCCCGATATGCAGGAAACATGGGCGGTTCAGGGCGCCTACCCGACTATGGCATGGACACCCGATGGTGATTCCATTGTTTATTGGTCTCAAGGTCACATTTGGCGTGTCGACGTTGCTTCAGGTGAATCCCGTCAAATTCCGTTCTCAGTTAATGACACGCGCACAGCCTACCCTGCAGTTGAAGTCGCGGTCGATGTTGCGCCCGACACCCTCACAACCACTATGCCGCGGTTCGCCACACAAAGTCCCGATGGCCAATCTGTGGCCTTTGAGTCCATGGGGCGGCTGTACCTGAAACGTAACGGCGAAAAAGCCAAGCGCCTGACGCGCGATACCGCTACTGCGGTCGAATTTTCACCCGCGTTTTCACCCGACGGGAAGGAAGTGTACTACCTGACTTGGTCGGACGACGAGTTAGGATCCATTCGTAAAGTCAGTGCCCGCGGTGGACGCTCCAAAGAGGTTCTCGCAACACCGGGTCACTATGTTGATCTCAGCGTATCGAGCGATGGCGAGACCCTGCTCTTTGCCAAGCTGAGCGGCAGTTCGCTGACCAACCCACATTGGGGTAAAAACCCCGGCATCTATATCCTCAATCTGAGTGATGAAGAGGCTCAGTTTGTCAGTCGACGTGGCCGGTCACCCCACTTCGGTCCCGGTGACCGTATTTACGTCACTGAGCGCGTGAGCTCGGCTGTTGGTCGTGGCAGCGATGATGCTTCCAGTGAGCTCATTTCCATGAATCACGATGGCGAGGACGTGCGAACGCACGCAAGCTCTCCACTGGCGACCGTTATTCGTATGTCGCCCGCAGGCAAGCACGTCGCTTATCGCGAGGCCGGTCGTCTGTACGTGGCGGCACTGCCGATGACTGGGCGCTCCATCGACCTAGCAGCCATTGAAAATACGGCCTCGGGCGCCGCAGCCTATGCCACAGAGCGTGTGAGTGCGCCGGGAGGTGAATTCATTCAATGGAGCGCGGATGGAAGCTCGCTCACGTGGAGCGTGGGCCCACGCTTTTTCCAATACATCGTCAATGGCTCTCTCGGCAGCGGTACAAACGACGCCCAGCAAATCGCAGATCTCAGCCTCTCAGTTGACTCCGATCGTCCCCAAGGAACTGTGGCCTTTACCAATGCTCGCGTCATCACCATGAACTCAGCGCGAGATGTCATCGACAATGGCGTTGTCATCGTTGAGGACAATCGCATTGCGGCGCTGGGCGCCACGGGTGACGTTCCCATCCCCGACGGTGCAACGCAGGTCGATCTGGGTGGAAAGACCTTGATGCCCGGCTATATTGATGCGCACGCACACGGCCCGTACGCTCGAGACGACATCATCCCTCAAAATAACTGGTCGCTTCTCGCGCACCTTGCGCTCGGTGTGACAACTGTACACAACCCCTCAAGCAGAGCCGCTCAAGTCTTCCCAGCCGCTGAATATCAGCGCGCGGGCCAGATCGTCGGACCGCGCATATTTTCAACCGGCGAAATCATCTACGGGGCAAAGAGCACAGGCTTTGACCCCATTGAGTCGCTCGATGACGCCAAAGCTGTGGTTGATCGCCTCAAGGCTCAGGGGGCCATCAGTGTTAAAAACTACAATCAACCTCGCCGAGCGCAGCGACAAATGGTTATCGAGGCCGCGCGTGATGCCGGTATGTTGGTGGTCGCTGAAGGCGGTTCGCTTTACCACATGGACATGAATCTAGTGGCAGATGGTTCGACCGGCATCGAGCACAACATCCCGACCTTAAAGATCTACGATGATGTCCGCGACTTCTGGTCGAATACCCGTGTCGGGTACACACCCACTTTGAGCGTGACCTACGGCGGATTAACCTCCGAGGACCGCTTCTACCGAGACACTGAAGTCTGGAAGCACCCGCTGCTCTCACACTTTGTCCCACCCACCGTATTGCAACCGCGATCCGTTCGGCGGGTCACAGCTCCTGAGCCAGATTTCCGCGATGATGATGCGGCAGCCGTGGCAAAAGAGTTGATGGAGCTCGGTGTCTTGGTCAACACCGGTGCTCACGGACAGCGGGAGGGGCTGGCAACGCACTGGGAAATGTGGAGCTTTGCCGAGGGAGGCATGAGCCCAATGCAGATGCTGGCAACAGCGACCATCAACCCTGCGCGCTACCTCGGTATGGATGCCGATCTGGGTTCGATTGAAACTGGAAAGCTGGCGGACTTACAGGTGGTCGATGGCAACCCACTCGAGGATGTGAAGAGCACCGACCGTATCACGCATGTCATGGTAAATGGGCGACTCTATCGTGCGAATGACCTGGGCGAGGAAGTGACCGGCTCGCGTCCGGCACCGACGCTCTGGTGGCACAATCAGCCACAGCATCAGATACGTTAATCGCGAGGAAGTCCGTATGAACCTGATACAGCGTGCGTCGCTAATCAGCGCCCTATTGCTCAGCGTCGCCGTCGCGCCCGCAGCACATCCAGGATCGCTGTCAGCCAAAGAAAAAGCGATGGTTGACTGGATTGATGCGCACCAGGACGAGGCTATTGAGCTGCTGGCTGAAACGGTCAACATTGGAAGCGGGACAATGAATCACGCGGGTATTCGTGCCGTCGGAGACGTCATGTCACGCGAACTGGAAACGCTCGGCTTGGCGACGCGTTGGATCGACATGCCCCCTGAGATGAACCGCGCAGGCCATTTGTTTGCCAGCAAGGAAGGTAAAGGTAAAAGGTTCCTCCTCATCGGACACCTCGATACGGTTTTTGAGTCAGATGACGAATTCCAGGCGTTCACACGCGAGGGCAACATTGGACGCGGCCCGGGCATCAGCGACATGAAGGACGGTAATGCCGTCATCGTCTACGCATTAAAAGCACTTCAGCATATTGGTGCCTTAGACGATATTGCTGTCACCGTTGCCTACACAGGCGATGAGGAGATGACAGGCAAACCCTTGTCCATTAGCCGCAAAGATCTCATAGAGGCTGGAAAATGGGCTGATATCGCTTTGGGTTTTGAAGGTGCCATCAAAACTCAGGGTTCTGACTGGGCCACCGTTGCCCGACGCAGTTCTAGCGGCTGGATGTTGAAAGTATCGGGTAGGCAAGCGCACTCCTCAGGTGTCTTTAGCGAACGCGTGGGCGCTGGTGCCATTAATGAAGCTGCGAGAATTCTGGATACGTTCTACAACGAGGTTCGCGGTGAATACGGCTTAACTTTTAATGCGGGCACCATTCAAGGCGGTACCACCGTGAACTACGATTCTGCTCAGAATCGGGGCACCACCTTCGGCAAAACGAACGTCGTCCCGAGCGAAGTCATCGTAGACGGCGGTATCAGAGCGCTATCACGCGAGCAGTTGGCGCAGGCAAAAGAAAAGATGAAAACCATCGTCGCAAACCACCTACCCCACACCAGTGCCTCAATCAGCTTCGTCGATAGCTATCCGCCGATGCCTCCCTCAGATGGCAACCGTCAGCTTGCAGAGCAACTCTCGGTCGTGAATCAGGATTTAGGACGTGGCCCGATGAAGATCTGGGATCCACTACGACGTGGTGCGGCCGATATCTCGTTCGTTGCCCCCTATACTGATGCCTTAGCAGGCATGGGCGCACTCGGTAAAGGCGGCCACACGCCTAACGAGAGCCTTGAACTGGACTCGATGGCACTGGCGATTAAGCGCGCTGCGATCCTCATGTATCGGCTCTCGGGGACGACAGAGAAGGAGTAAACCGATCCTCTCTCGCCCCGCGTTTAACAACTGAAAGCGCCTCGGACTAGGCGCCCTGATGTTGCCGATATACGTCAGCAGTTAAGACTAAAAACGCCCATCTGAACAGCTGGAAAGTAACATTCAAACTGTCATACTCACCATATGACTAAAACGCATACGCATATTGCTTATTTGATGGGCGCAGGTCTCGCGATCTACTTCCAGCAAGCTGCACTCGCGCTGTTCTTAGGTATTGGACTGGCTTTAACCATTGGTCCGGCTCCCCTCCGCGATGCCTCTCGACTATCACGCGGGGCGTTGCAATGCGGCGTGGTCATCCTGGGCTTAGCTCTGCCCTTCAGAGAGGTCGTGACACTCGGTTCGGCTAATGGCGTTGTGGTCTCGGCAATGGTTCTGACCACTCTAGCCAGTGGTCTCATCTTATTAAAGCTGCTTCGGACTGATGATGTCAGCGGAAAACTTTTAACGACGGGTACAGCAGTCTGTGGTGGGACGGCGGTGGCCACCCTCGCACCGGTAATCAAAGCCGAGAATCAGCAGGTCGCTCAAACCCTCACTATCATCTTCGTTCTTAATGGCATCGCTATTGTGCTGTTTCCTGCGATCGGACATGCATTAGATTTGAGTCAGCAGCAATTTGGTATGTGGGCTGCCGTGGCCATTCACGATACCTCTTCCGTTGTGGGCGCAGCCGCCGCGTATGGCGACGAGGCACTCACGACCGCAGCGACATTAAAGATCCTCCGAATTTTGTGGCTCATCCCCGTGATAATCATCGCGAGCTACTCAATGAAGCGCATTAGCGCCAACGAGATTCGAATACCGCTTTTCGTCACTGGCTTCATCATCGCCAGTCTGATCGGAGGCTACTTCCAGTTCGATGGGGATGTCACCAGCCTGTTTTCACTGATCAGCAAGAGCCTATTTGGACTCGCTCTATTCCTCATCGGCTCACAGATGTCTTTGGAGTCGCTCAAGACGATCTGCCCTCGTTTGATTGGCATGGCAGTGGTGCTTTGGTCGGCTCTGAGCCTCGGCAGCCTTTACTGGGTAACAACGGTCTGAAAACCCAATTGCCTTGAGTCATCTTCGGTGAGCGGATCCATTTTCTTTGCCGTTAGTCCGACAAGTGGATGACGAAGCAGTAGATTTTGGGCAGACTGCCGGCTCATTTGGAAACGGTGCTCCGACGCGCCGTAATCTTTGACTCGAGAAAGATTAAAAGGATTGTTCATGGCTCAGTGGGAATGCATCGTTTGTGGTCTGATCTACGACGAGAAAGAAGGCTGGCCCGATGATGGCATTGCACCCGGCACCAAGTGGGCTGACGTACCGGATGACTGGACATGTCCCGATTGCGGTGTTGGCAAAGATGACTTCGAGCTCATCCCCGGCACGGAAGATGAAGCAGAATCTGAGGAGGCGTCTGCACCAAGCGATACCGGCCCCGCAGGTCACCCAATTGTCGTCATCGGTTCTGGGCTTGCGGCTTACAGCTTGGCTAACGCCATCAAGAAAACGGATGCAGATACGGCCATAACGCTCATCACGCGCGACGGTGGTGAAAACTACTCTAAACCTATGATTTCGACAGGTTTCACCAAGAAATTTGAGCCTGATCAACTCGCCACTCAAACCGCCCAGAACATGTCAGACAATCTGGGTGTCGCCGTGCGAACACGCACAGAAGTTGCGTCGCTCGATACGGCGTCAAGTGAAGTCGTGCTGACGTCGGGAGAGCGAGTGCCCTACTCAAGCTTGGTTCTAACACTGGGCGCTGAACTGATTCGCCCACCTATGGGCGGAGATGCCGCCGATGAGGTCATGGGGGTTAACGATCTCGATGACTACCGACGGTTCAGAGATACACTGACGCAGACGGGTGCCAAAAAAGTCGCCGTTATTGGAGCTGGACTCATTGGCTGCGAGTTCACTAATGACCTTCTCAATGGTGACTTCACGGTTGAAGCCGTCGATCCGATGGATTACTGCCTACCCACGCTATTGCCTGAAACCGCAGGGCGCGCTGTTCAGCGAGCGCTAGAAGAAAAAGGCGCACGCTTTCATTTCGGGCCATTGGCAACAGACGTCAACCGATCCGAAGGCGGCTACACCGTTGCCCTTAATAACGGCGA
>CAJWQE010000013.1 GCA_913045375.1 uncultured Halieaceae bacterium
CGTAAATGAACTGCAAACAAACTTGATAGACGTCTTCATGATGAGGTCTCCACTCAATTGTTGTCCGTTGTTCGGTCTAATCGACCAAACACCCAGGCCCCGTCAGAGACTCTCAGACTCTCTCACACACCCCTTTTTCGAGGGTATGCGGTAGTTATCAATATCTACTCAAACGTCTCTGAACCCCTCTCAGAGAGGGATAGAGGGTCGTTCGAAGGGACTTTTGATAGAGGTTTGTTAGTGCCTATTCACTTTTATCAAGTGGTTCGATATGAACATCACCGATAGTCACTTCCCTGTGGCCTAACCGTTGTTGTCGTTTCTTCCACTTGTTGATCGTCACCCACACAAGTTCGTGATACCACTCCTTACCCGTTCGGGTTCGGATGTTGTGTGCGTTCAAATAGTCCGCAATCTCCCTACTGTTGAGACCCTTCTCGTGTAATCCGATAAGGACGTCTCTCAGTTGATTGCGTTCAGGAGAGATGGTGTCGTAGGAAAGTTCTTTCGTAAGAATATCGACTGAAAATACTATACGAAAATTATTCCACTGTCACTGACTTTGCCAGGTTGCGAGGCTTGTCCACATCGGTGCCTTTGGCGACAGCCACATGATAAGACAACAACTGCAGTACCACCGTGTAAACAATCGGGCCCGCCAACTCTGAAACCGACGGCACATCGATAACAGTGACAGCCGGTCCGCTTTCATAGTTCACGGCCTGGTCGGCAAACACGAACAGTTGACCACCACGTGCGCGAACTTCCTCGAGATTAGACTTCAATTTATCGAGTAGGTCGTCTTTCGGAGCCACGGCCACGATCGGCATCTTGTCATCAACCAAGGCTAACGGGCCGTGTTTTAATTCGCCTGCTGGGTAAGCCTCGGCGTGGATATAGGAGATTTCCTTCAGTTTCAGCGCGCCTTCCATAGCGATAGGGTGGTAAACGCCGCGGCCAAGAAACAGCGCATGATTACGCTGAATGAAGTGACTGGCCAACGATTTAATCTTGGCATCCTGAGCAATCGTCGCTTCCACAGCCGCTGGAATTTCTGCGATGGCCTGCTTAACCAAGGACTCGTCCAACGCGTTCTTTGCTTGGCGTCGGGCTATGCAGGCCATGAACACCATCAGTGCTGCAAGCTGGGTGGTAAATGCCTTAGTCGAGGCCACACCAATTTCAGGACCCGCTTTGGTGAGGAAGACAAGATCGCTAGCGCGCACAATGGCGCTGTGATCGACATTGCAGATGGCCAACTTCGCGAGTGCGTAATCATCAGGCAGGTGTTTAATGGCCGCGAGCGTGTCGGCGGTCTCTCCCGACTGTGAAATTGTGACCACCAGGGTGCCGGGCAGGGCAACTGAGCGCCGGTATCGGAACTCAGAGGCAACCTCGACTTGGCACGGCACGCCCGCAATCGCCTCAAGCCAATGTCGCGCAACAAGGCCCGCATGATAGCTGGTTCCGCAGGCAATAATCTGAACCGCCTGCACCTGGTCAAAAATGGCTGCAGCCTGATCACCGAACAATGAATCATCGAGTGCGTCAAAGGTTAATGTGTCTCGAAGTCGATCCGGCTGCTCGTAAATTTCTTTGAGCATGTAGTGCTCAAACTCACCTCTGTCGGTTTGAGTATCACCGCCTTTCAAGCGCGTTTTTTCGCGTGTGATCTGTGCGCCCGACTCATCAAAGATTTGAAAACCGCTCGGCTTCAAAACGGCAAAATCACCATCTTCGAGATACACAAAGGTGTCCGTGACTTGCCGAAGTGCTAGCGTATCCGAGCCCGCAAAGGTCTCACCAATACCCACACCCAGCACCAGGGGGCTGCCCTCGCGCGCAACGACGACCTCGTTTTCATGCTCAGTGTCTACAACCGCAATCGCATAAGCGCCCTCTAATTGGGCCACGGTTTCTCGAACCGCATCGAACAGCGAGGCACCCTGTTCTAGGCTGGTATTAATCAGGTGAACAATAACCTCGGTGTCGGTCTCTGACCGAAACTCTATGCCCTGGGCGCGCAAGGCTTCGCGAAGACTGGCGTGGTTCTCAATGATGCCGTTGTGAACAAGCGCAACGCGATCACCCGAAATATGAGGATGCGCATTCGCAGAGGTCGGCTCGCCATGAGTCGCCCATCGGGTATGCGCGACACCGCGACAACCGACAATAGGATTGAGTGCATTAGCGTCTTCCAGCGCTTTCACTTTCCCCGAATATTTATGCAACTGGAGCGCATGGTCGTTATCGATCAACGCCATGCCCGCTGAGTCGTAACCTCGATACTCGAGCCTTCTCAAGCCCTCGAGCAAAATTTCGGAGACTTCTCGCTGAGCTGCCGCGGCTACTATTCCACACATAACAAATACCTATTGCTTGGGTTTTTCTGGGCGCTTCCACCCATCTATGTTGCGCTGCTTTGCTCGCCCAACAGCGAGCTGCGATTCACCGACTTTTGAGGTGACAGTAGAGCCCGCGGCAACGAAACCATCGTTCTCCACTGTAAGCGGTGCAACAAGCGTGCTGTTCGAGCCGATGAAAACATTGTCACCAAGCTCCGTGCGGTGCTTATTAGCCCCGTCGTAGTTACAGGTGATCGTTCCGGCACCAATATTTGATCCTGAGCCCACGTTGGCATCGCCGACATAAGCCAAGTGGTTGGCTTTAGCACCAGCACCAAACGTACTGTTCTTCACTTCAACGAAATTACCGACCTTTGCCCCATCACCCAGATCAGCGCCAGGTCTCAAACGAGCATAAGGCCCGACCTGACAATGCGCTGCAACAGCCGCGCCTTCAATATGCGTAAACGCACGCACGATAGTGCCATCGCCGATAACACAGTCTTTGAGCACACAGTTGGCCTCTATCACCACATCATTACCTAGGCGAACCTCGCCTTCGATCAACACATTCGCATCGAGCACCACATCGGTACCACACACAAGGCTGCCACGAACATCCAAGCGACTCGCGTCCATGACATGTACACCTGCAGCCATCAGCTCATCGGCCTTCTGCCTTTGATGTGCTCGCTCTAGCGCCTCAAGTTGTGCACGATCGTTCACACCAGAAATTTCATTCGACTTATCGGTCACCACGACACTCACCTTTTTCCCATCCCGCAGCGCAAGACTCAACACATCCGGTAAATAGAACTCACCTTGAGCGTTGTCATTCTTTACTTGGCCAAGCCAGGCGACTAACTCACTGCCACGAGCAGCAAGGACACCGGTATTGACCTCTGTCACCTCTAGCTCGTGAGGCAAACCATCTTTCTGCTCAACCACCCGAGCAAAACTACCATCCGTGCTTCGGATAACCCGACCGTAACCCGAGGGGTCTTCCACCGTTGCGGCTAACAGTGTCGGTTGCGTTTCAGCCGCAGAAACAACATCCGCCAGAATACCAGCCGACAAAAGTGGAACATCACCAAACAAGACAAGAACCGTACTATCGGCATGGCAATAGGGGGCGGCCTGTAGCGCCGCGTGCCCGGTACCCAGCTGCTCAGACTGTACATAGATTTCAACATCAGGCGCTGCTACTGCATCGGACACCTGCGATGCGCCGTGACCTACAACGACATGGATGCGCTTTGCTCCGAGTTGGCGAGCCGTATCTAGCACGCATGCCACCATCGGTTTCCCACCAATCGGATGGAGTACCTTTGGTAATTCGGATTTCATGCGAGTGCCGCGACCTGCGGCAAGAACAATGACTTCGAGCATTCGGACATCAATAGTGAACTGTCCTAAAAGCATCGCACAGCCATATGACAACTACTATGGCAAAAATTCCAAAGAGTTTTGATCAGACAAAAACGACAACTCGCAGGGAGTGATCGAAGCGGGGTTTAACGCCCCGCGCGATTCTTGAGCTTTCTGAGGGTAGCCAATTGGGCAGCCGCCTCGGCTAGCTGCGCGGATGCACGACCATAATCGAGCTCACTGCTCTGATTAGCGAGTGCTTCTTCTGCCGCTTTTCGGGCTTCTTCAGCAGCCACTTCATCGAGGTCATCACCTCGAACAGCAGTATTCGCAAGGATGGTGACGACATCGCCTTGCACTTCGAGGTAACCGCCAGAAACGTAATAGACCTCTTCCTCACCCCCCTGGAGCACCACTCGAACGGAGCCTGGCGTGAGATCGGTCAGTAACGGAGTGTGCCCATAGGTCACACCCAGCTCACCATTAGAACCATTGGCAACCAACAGTTCCACGAGGCCTGAAAAGATTTGAGCTTCTGCGCTAACGATATCGCAGTGAATGGTCAGTGCCATTGACGCCTCCGATTAAGCGCTCATTTTCTCGGCTTTCTCAACAGCCTGCTCAATAGAGCCAACCATGTAGAACGCCTGTTCGGGAAGGTGATCATACTCACCCGCCAAAATCGCCTTGAAGCCCGCAATCGTGTCTTTCAGTGACACATAGATACCGGGAGAGCCGGTAAAGACTTCGGCCACGTGAAATGGCTGTGACAGGAAGCGCTCAATTTTACGTGCGCGCGCTACTGTCATTTTGTCTTCTTCCGACAGCTCATCCATACCCAGGATCGCAATGATGTCTTTCAGTTCTTTGTAGCGCTGAAGTACCGACTGTACACCTCGGGCGACTTCGTAGTGCTCGGTACCAATGATGAGCGGATCAAGCTGACGCGAAGTTGAATCGAGTGGGTCAACCGCGGGGTAGATACCCTTAGCTGCAATGTCACGACTCAGTACTACCGTTGAATCCAAGTGCGCAAACGTTGTCGCAGGAGAGGGGTCAGTCAAATCATCCGCCGGAACGTAAACTGCCTGGATCGACGTAATCGAACCCGTTTTGGTTGATGTGATGCGCTCCTGAAGTACACCCATTTCCTCAGCCAGTGTCGGCTGGTAACCCACCGCTGATGGCATACGACCTAGCAGTGCCGATACCTCGGTTCCCGCCAGTGTGTAACGGTAAATGTTATCGACGAAAAGCAGTACATCACGGCCTTCATCACGGAACTTTTCCGCCATGGTCAAACCAGTGAGTGCCACGCGTAGACGGTTGCCGGGCGGCTCATTCATCTGACCGTAAACCATCGCCACTTTAGACTCGGGTAGGTTTTCGACGTTAACAACCTTCGACTCCTGCATCTCGTAATAGAAGTCGTTACCTTCACGCGTACGCTCGCCCACACCGGCAAATACAGACAAGCCAGAGTGCTCCGTCGCGATGTTGTTAATCAACTCCATCATGTTCACGGTCTTACCAACGCCCGCACCACCAAACAGACCAACCTTACCGCCTTTTGCAAACGGGCAGACCAGGTCGATTACCTTGATGCCAGTCTCAAGCAGCTCTTCTGACGCAGCCAGCTCTTCGTAGGTTGGCGCGGCACGGTGAATCGACGAACGCTCTTGCTCACCAATGGGGCCGCGCTCATCGATAGGATTACCCAACACATCCATGATACGTCCCAACGTCTCAGTGCCGACCGGCACGGAAATTGGGGCACCTGTGTTATCAACGGAAAGTCCGCGACTGACACCCTCGGATGAACCCATGGCAATCGCGCGTACAACACCGTCACCCAACTGCTGCTGAACCTCCAGAGTGAGGCCTTTATCAGTGACAGTCAGGGCATCGTATACCTTCGGTACGCTGTCACGGGGAAACTCTACGTCAACAACCGCGCCGATGACCTGTACAACCTTTCCACTACTCATTTTTGAGTCCTCTGTCTTGTTCCGCGACGCAAATCGTCAGCGTCGTCGTAATGCTAAAACTGCGCTTACCGCGCTTAACCAATAGCGGCCGCGCCGCCTACAATCTCTGACAGCTCTTGGGTAATCGCTGCCTGTCGAGCCTTGTTGTAAACCAACTGAAGCTCATCGATAAGTTCACCTGCGTTCTCGCTCGCATTTTTCATAGCGATCATTCGAGCCGCCTGTTCACACGCACCATTCTCGACCACCGCCTGATACACTAACGACTCGATGTATCGAGTAAGAAGGCCATCCAGCAGTTCTCGAGCGTCAGGCTCGTAAATGTAATCCCAGTGATGCGAATACTGTTGCTGAGCGTCCGCTTCCAAGGGAAGTAACTGCTGAACAGTCGGTGCTTGCGTCATGGTGTTAACAAAGTCATTGCCCACCAAGTAAAGCTTGTCGATCTTGCCCTCAACATAGGCATCAAGCATGTGCTTTACCGCCCCGATGAGTTGCTCAACCGTAGGCTCTTCACCGATGTCTCGAACGCTGGCAACAACGTTGCCACCGACAGAGCCGAAGAAGGCCTGACCTTTACCGCCAATAAGACACAGATCAACGTCGTGCCCTGCGTCGGAGTGCTCCTTCATGGACTGAAGTGCGCGCTTGAACAGGTTGATGTTTAAACCACCACACAAACCTCGATCTGATGAGACGATGATGTAGCCCACACGACGAATCGATCGCTGCTGCATGTAAGCATGACGATACTCTGCAGATGCATTAGCAATGTGGCCAATTACGGCGCGCATACGACGAGCGTAGGGCTTGCCCACTTCCATACGATCTTGTGCGCGACGCATTTTGCTTGCCGCCACCATTTCCATCGCGCTAGTGATCTTCTGAGTACTTTGAATACTCGAGATCTTGGTGCGAATTTCTTTACCCGCTGCCATCGCTAATTACCAGGTTTGAGTTGAAACAAACGCATCGAGACCCGCCTTAAACGCAGCCTCTCGATCGTCGTTCCAATTACCGTCCGCAGCAATCTCTTGCATGAGTGCACCGTGCTCTGCATGCATGTAAGAAAGGAGCGCCGACTCAAAATCAGAAATCTTATCGACCTCAACTGCCTTCAAATAACCCTCGTTCGCGGCGTAAAGCAAAAGACCCATCTCGGCGACACTTTGAGGCGCGTACTGCTTCTGCTTCATTAGCTCGGTAACTCGCTCACCGTGCTCAAGCTGTGCCTTAGTCGCTTCATCGAGGTCCGATGCAAACTGGGAGAACGCTGCCAGCTCGCGGTACTGCGCGAGGGCTGTTCGGATACCACCAGAGAGTTTCTTGATGATCTTCGTCTGTGCAGCACCACCCACACGAGACACTGAAATACCAGCGTTCATAGCGGGTCGAATACCGGCATTAAACATGTCAGCTTCAAGGAAAATCTGACCATCAGTAATCGAGATAACGTTTGTCGGTACAAACGCCGATACGTCACCCGCCTGAGTTTCAATTACAGGCAATGCCGTCAGCGAACCTGTTTTTCCTTTTACCTCGCCGTTAGTGAATGCCTCGACGTAATCGGCATTAACACGTGCTGCACGCTCAAGAAGACGAGAGTGGAGATAGAAAACGTCACCAGGGTAGGCTTCACGACCGGGTGGTCGACGTAGCAACAAGGAAATCTGACGATAGGCCACAGCCTGCTTCGACAAGTCATCATAAATGATGAGCGCATCTTCGCCACGATCGCGATAGTACTCACCCATGGTGCAACCCGCGAAAGGTGCTAGATACTGCATCGCTGCGGGGTCAGACGCGTTAGCAGCAACCACAATGGTGTGATCCATTGCGCCGTGCTCTTCTAGCTTGCGTACGACCGACGCAACTGAGGAGGCCTTCTGGCCAACAGCAACATAAATACACTTAATGCCAGTGCCTTTCTGGTTGATGATGGCGTCGACTGCAATCGCTGTCTTACCCACCTGACGGTCACCAATGATCAGCTCTCGCTGTCCACGACCGATTGGCACCATGGCATCGATGGCTTTCAAGCCAATTTGAACCGGTTGATCAACGGACTGACGGGCGATAACCCCGGGAGCAATTTTCTCAAGGGCATCGGTCATGGTTGTCTCGATAGCGCCCTTGCCATCGATTGGGTTACCCAGCGCGTCAACAACGCGTCCTTGCAACTCTGGGCCCACTGGAACCTCAAGGATTCGACCAGTACAGCGGCAGGTTTGGCCCTCGGCCAGCTGCTTGTAGTCGCCCAGTACAACCGCGCCGACCGAGTCACGCTCAAGGTTAAGAGCCAGTCCAAAGACATTGCCCTCAAATTCAATCATCTCGCCGTATTGCACTTCGGTTAGACCGTGAATGCGGATGATGCCGTCCGTTACCGAGACGATAGTGCCTTCGTTTGTAGCCTGCGATGCCACATCAAGCTGCGATATACGCTGCTTGATGATGTCGCTGATTTCTGAAGGATTCAGTTGTTGCATGACCGGTTCCTCTGTCAAGATTTCAACGCAGTCGCAAGCTTGTGCAAGCGCCCACGAACTGAGCCGTCGATAACCATATCGCCGGCTCGAATAATGGCCCCCCCAATTAGGGAAGCATCTGTTTCAACAGTCATATCGACTGTTTTGCCTAACTTTGCTGTCAATGAGGCGGAGAGTTGCTCAATTGTCGCATCGGCTACATCAAAGGCGCTCGTTACCGTAACGTTTGCCGCCGCATCGAGCGCTGATCGCAACTCAGCGAACAACGTCGCGACCTCACTTGAGAGGCCGAGACGGTGGTTTTCAGCCATCACTGAAACAAACTGCGCGACACCTGCTGGGATATCGTCTCCCAGCACAGTTGCAACAGTTGCTGCACGCTGGGATGCGGTCGTTGCAGGATCATCGAGCACCTTGGCCACTGATGGCTCTGCGACTACCGCGGCAACGGTGACCAACGCTTGGTGCCAGCTGTCCACAGCGCCGTTATCAACAGCGAACTGAAACGCCGCACGCGCGTAAGGTCTCGCCAGTGTGGTTGGCTCGATCACGCCTACTGCTCCTTCACCAGCTGCTCAAGAAGGGCAGCGTGTTTATCAGCGTCGATTTCAGCTGCCAGCACTTTTTCAGCGCCCGCAATAGCCAGCGCACTGACTTGCGTTAAGAGCTGCTCTTTAGCCTGAGCTTTTTCGCGCTCCACTTCGGCAGACGCGAGCTCTTTCACCCGATCCGCTTCTGCAACCGCAGCGACTTTTGCTTCATCGACAACCGTTGCTGCACGCTTATTAGCCGCTTCGACGATAGAGGCAGCTTCTTTCTTCGCCTCTGACAAGCGGTCAACCGCTTCTTTTTGCGCCAGCTCAAGATCGTGACTAGCACGGTCTGCTGCAGCCAGACCGTCGGCGATCTTTTGTTGACGCTCTTCCATAGCGGCTAGGATCGGTGGCCATACGTATCGCATGCAAAACGCGACAAACGCAATGAAGGCCAAGATCTGTCCGATAATGGTCAGATTAATGTTCACAGTACTCTCCTGTGGGTTTCAGCCCCGCCCGTCATGAGCGAGGAAACTAGGGTTTTAGCCTGCAACCACAAAGATGAGGTACATAGCGATACCAACACCAATAATGGGGATCGCATCAACCAGGCCTGCACCTAGGAAGAATGTGCCCTGTAGACGTGAAGCCAGCTCTGGCTGACGCGCAGAACCTTCGATGAGCTTACCGCCCAAGATACCCACGCCAATAGCAGCACCCATGCCGCCCAAGCCCATCATGATCGCCGCTGCGATGTAGATCATTTCCATTGTTGTCTCCTATTGAGTCTTAGTATGGAAGTTCAGAAATTAATGGTCCTCGTGTGCCATGCTGAGGTACACGATGGTAAGAACCATGAAGATAAATGCCTGCAAGGTGATGACCAGAATGTGGAAAATCGCCCAACCAATCTGCAAGAGCGCAGCAGGCAACAACCAAAAAATGCCTGCGCTGAACAGAGCTGCAATCAAAATAAAGATCATTTCACCGGCGTACATGTTACCAAACAGTCGTAAGCCGAGTGAAAAAGGCTTCGCCAGTAAACCAACCACTTCCATGAACAGATTGACGGGGATAAATGCCCAGTGGTTAAAAGGGTTCATGGTGAGCTCTTTAACAAACCCAAAGCCTTTGACCTTGATCGAGTAAAAGAGCATCAGGACAAACACACCGATCGCCATACCCATGGTGATATTGGGGTCCGTTGATGGCACGATTTTCTGGTACTCAACACCGGCCAACATCATGAGCTCTGGCACCACATCGACAGGTATTAAGTCCATCAGGTTCATCAAAAACACCCAGACAAAAATAGTCAGTGATAGAGGTGCAATCAGTTTGTTGTTGCCATGGAAGGTGTCTTTAACCTGATTGTCGATAAACTCGACGATCATTTCGATAAAGTTGATCAGGCCTGAAGGTGTCTCGGCCGAGGCGCGCACAGCAACCCAACGAAAGAGGGCACAAAAGATAATGCCTAGCCCGATGGACCATCCAAGAGAGTCCACGTGGATAGCATTGAATCCCATCGCAGCGATCTCATCGGCGCCATGAGCAAACGTCCACTGACCACCAGCAGCTACCGTTTCACCATCATAACGTTCAAAACCCTCGGGCAATTTACCGTAAGTGAGGTTCGTTAGGTGGTGGACGATGTAATCCGAAACCGTCTGTTCTTGACCAGCTGCAGCCATTCGATCTTGCCCTAATTAAACAATCGCCCTAGCGCGACGCTCTCCGTTAAACCACTTTGTCCTTCGCAGCCAGATAATAAAAAACCGGACTACTCACTAATACTGCTATCGCGCCCATGAAGATCGCTCCGGGCTGCGGGTCTGACGCTTTGGCGAACCAAAGACCAAACAACAGTGCGCTGAGACTAAATTTTGCTATCCCCAGTAAGGTTGGTGCTTGCGCACCAAACCGGCTGAACATGCTGGTCGCAAGCCATGCCTGGGGCAGTCCAATAATGGCCGCTCCTACCCACACCGCTAACGCTGCATCACCACCGAGAAAAAACCAAACACCAGCAGACAGTGCCGCTATCAAAACACTGGTAAATACCAGGGCTTTGACGAAGTGGTGAGCCAGCATTGTTCGCGTGTACTCGGCCACTTAGCACTCCCACATTTTCGGGTTCTCAAGCGCGCGCAAGTCTATTCGAATTGCCTAAGCGCATCAACAAAGCAAAATGCCAACTTTTATTGGATGCGATTTAAAATTCCGTCGAGCACGTCTAGGTCGCTGTACTGAATAACCAGCTTGCCGCGGCCATTTTTATTTTCGATGACCACTTTGGTGCCAAAACGCTCTGAGAGTTGTCGCTCCAACCGGTCGATATCAGGATCTTTCCGCTGCGGGGCCGTATCAACAGCTGGCGCTAACATGGCTTTTACAAGCGCCTCTGTTTGTCTGACTGACAACTTGCTGTCCACAACTTTTCTTGCCGCGCGAACCTGATCCCCACCGTCCAATGCCAGAAGCACCTTTCCGTGACCCGCATCAATTCGACCGTGCTCTAGCATCTCTGACACTTCGCGCTCTAGGGATAACAGCCGCATCAAATTCGCAATAACCGGGCGTGATTTACCCACAGCTGTTGCGACCTCTTGCTGAGATAAATCAAATTCGGTCTGCAATCGCTTTAACGCTCGGGCTTCTTCAAGTGGATTGAGGTTTTCGCGCTGGATGTTTTCTATCAGCGCCATAGCGATCGCAGTTTCATCACTGATGTCGCGGACGATAGCCGGAATGGTATCCAAGGCAGCCAGCTGACTAGCTCGCCACCGGCGCTCGCCGGCCACAATTTCGTAACGATGTGCACCAATAGATCTCACAACAATCGGCTGCATGACGCCTTGAGCTTTAATACTGTCGGCCAGCTCTTGTAACGCGGCTTCATCAAAATCAATTCGAGGCTGATATTTACCGCGCTGCAAAAACTCCAACGGCAACTGCCGAAGATCACCGTCCTCAAGTGGTATTGTGCTCGCTTTTGCCGTGCCGGCCGGCGCTTTTTTGGTCAGGTCGGTCCCGAGCAGGGCGTCAAGGCCACGATTTAATTTTCGCTTTTTCGTGTTCATTCGCCTTTCCTGAGCTCTCGTTGTTCCCTTACACCACTTTTCATCACGTCACTGTCCATCATATTACCGGCCGACATATCACTGTCGACGTGAAAATTCTTCAGCAAGCGCCATGTACGCACGCGCGCCTCTTGAATATCGGTCATAAACAATCCCGGGTTCCCCATGACTTGGTGCTTCTGCGAGTCGCACATTCCTCGGAATCACTGTCCGATAAACAAGGTCGCCAAAGTGGCTGAATAATTGCTCGGATACTTCTGTTGTCAGCGAATTTCTCGGATCATACATCGTTCGAAGAATTCCCTCGATTTCAAGATCGGGATTAACTGTCTCGTTGATCCGACGAATGGTATTCAACAAGGCAGATAGCCCCTCTAGAGCGAAGTACTCGCACTGCATGGTGATGAGAATAGAATCACAGGCCACCATCGCATTAACGGTCAGCATATTAAGAGAGGGTGGGCAGTCGATTAAGACAAAATCGAACGATGCTTCACCTTGCCGCAACCCTTGCTTCAATCGTTTTTCTTTGCCCTCAACTTCGATGAGCTCTACCTCTGCTGCGGTTAGATCACCATTGGCCGGCAAAACAGAAAACTGACCTGTGGGCGACTCGACCAAACACTCAGACAGCGATGCTTCTGCGAGCAAAAGATCAAGCACAGATAGCTCTAGTCCATTTTTTTCTATGCCAGAGGACATGGTGGCATTGCCCTGAGGATCCATATCCACCAACAGCACACGCTTTCCCATTTGCGCCAACGAAGCAGCCAAGTTGACGCTTGTTGTTGTCTTACCAACGCCACCTTTTTGATTGGCTACGGCAATTATTTTCATTTCTTATTCTCACCACGACGCAGCACAACTAACTGCCTCAATTCATCTAACCCGGGTACCACCAGATCGATTTGTTCGCTGATCTCTACAGATGTACTTAAATCCGCTATTTCAGTATCAACCGTTTGAGACTTCATGGCGAGCCAAACACCCTCTGTATCGAGTAAATGCGCTGTTAGATGGCACATTCGATTTAAATCAGCGAATGCTCGACTCATCACAACATCGAAACCCTGGTCTGGTTGATAAGTCTCAGCTCGCCCCTCAACAATACTGACATTGTCTAACCTCAATTGCTGGCGGACCTGATAGAGGAAGCGGGTTTTCTTGCCGTTGCTGTCCAGCAATACAAACTCTTTATCCGGGAAACACAGCGCCAACGGAATACCTGGCAGGCCTGCGCCCGTGCCAACATCACAGAGTCGCTGACACGAACTGAGATACGGCACCAGAGTAAGACTATCGAGGACGTGTTTAATCACCATGTCCTCCGGGCGCCGCACGGCTGTCAGGTTGTAGGGTTTATTCCATTTGTGGAGCAAGGTGACGTAATCCGTTAACGGTTCTGCTAACGCCACTTGTATATCGAGAGCCTTAAGCCCTCGGGTCATTTGATCGACTAAGCGTTCAGCCATTGCTGACGGCACGATTGGGAGCAGAATCGCTTTGCCGTCTGAGGTGTACCAGAAGCAGTGACAGAGCTGAAGGCGTAACGCCCTGAATTCGACCGGCCCGTGCGATATTGGCCGGCCGAATGTCTGTCAGTTTTTGACAGATCTCATTGGATAATCCGGACACTTCGGTGAAGTCAAAATCGCTTGGAATCAAGGTATTCTCGTGCCGTTTCAAACGATCGATTTCGTCTTGTTGTCTTGCAATGTAACCCGCGTATTTTACACGTGTCTCGATGTGATCAGCAGTCGCCAAATCCGTGACGGGCGACCCTTTCAAACCCGCTACATCGCTGTATGACAATTCCGGCCGCCGAATCAAATCCGCCATCGAATATTCTCGGTTGATAGGCGATTTTAACTTGGCATCGAGAGCATTCGACGCATCGGTATCAGGATGGATATAAGTTGACTCCAATCGTCCCAACTCCTCATCCACTACCGCTCGTTTTTCCTGATAAGCAGCCCAATGCGCTGAAGATATCAATCCAAGCTCATTGCCTTTTGGCGTCAACCGCTCGTCGGCATTGTCTTCGCGAAGTTGCAGCCGATATTCAGCACGGGATGTGAACATTCGATAAGGTTCTTGTGTGCCCAACGTTACAAGGTCGTCCACAAGAACACCGATATAAGCCTCATCGCGTCGTGGCTCCCAGGCATCGAGTTCGAGGGCATATCGAGACGCATTCAACCCGGCGAGCAGCCCTTGCGCTCCGGCTTCTTCGTAACCTGTGGTGCCGTTAATCTGACCAGCAAAATACAAACCAGCCACATGTCGTGTCTGTAAGCTGTGCATCAGATCACGGGGATCAAAATAATCGTATTCAATCGCGTAGCCTGGCCGCGTGATATGCGCGTTCTCCAACCCGGGAATGGTTCGAACCATGGCGTCCTGAATATCGAACGGCAGCGAAGTTGATATACCGTTTGGATACAACTCAGTGGTCGTTAATCCTTCAGGCTCTAAAAATATTTGATGGGAATTCTTATCGGCAAACCGGTGAATCTTATCTTCAATACTAGGGCAGTAGCGCGGGCCTGTTCCCTCAATAACCCCACTGAACATGGGTGAGCGATCCAACCCGCCACGAATAATCTCGTGGGTAGCTTCGTTAGTCTTAGTCACCCAGCAACACAGCTGTTGTGGATGTTGAGAAACTGACCCTAACTGAGACATTACTGGCCTTGGCTCGTCTCCCCATTGTTCTTCAAGAACGGAAAAGTCCACCGAATTGCCATCAATTCGTGGTGGCGTGCCAGTTTTCAGTCTGCCGGTTCGAGGGCACAACTCGCGTAATCGATCTGCCAGCGTAACCACGGCCGCATCACCCATGCGCCCGCCCGACTGGTTTTCCATCCCAATATGGATCTTCCCATTCAAAAAAGTACCTGCAGTAAGAACACATGCAGGAGCAGAAAATCGAATCCCTGTGGCGGTTCTAACGCCCGTTACTGTTTCACCGGCAAGCTCTATATCATCGACCGCATCCTGGAATACGGTCAGATTTTCTTGTGCAAAGAGTATTTGGCGAATCGCATTGCGATATAACACTCTGTCAGCTTGCGCTCTGGTCGCCCTAACGGCTGGGCCTTTCCTTGCATTGAGTACTCTGAATTGAATGCCTGCAAGGTCAGTGGCTCTCGCCATCGCACCACCTAAGGCGTCAATTTCCCTAACGAGGTGCGATTTACCGATGCCGCCTATTGCCGGGTTGCATGACATCTGACCTAACGTATCGATCGAGTGGGTAATAAGCAGTGTACGCACACCGGTGCGGGCAGCTGCTAGAGCTGCTTCGGTACCCGCATGGCCACCGCCTACCACGATGACATCGAACGTACGATGAGTGCTCATTTGCCGTCTTTGTCAGAAAAAAGGGCTGGGAGTATACGAATAAATGTAGCCGAACTTAAGGGTTCAATATCTCAGGCCGACAGATTCACAAAAGTTAGATGTATTTTGTCGTTAGCAACGTCGTCTGAATGATTAATAATTTATATATATGTATTAGAAAAGATACTTAGATGTTGTTGTTATTAAGGAGACTTTTTTTGTGGATAGATGCGCTATCACCAAGTAGCTTCAGTATTTACGCCGCGTAATAAGTTGTTTCATAAGACAGGAAAAACAACGCTATAAGCACTGCACTAATCGGGGATATCTCAGTCTGTTGTTATGTCTCTCCCTTTGTCTCCTGTTTTTTCACAATGTCATACACAGAGTTGTCACCAACTCTACCCACATCAGTACAGCGCGTGGCCTCTTAAAATCAATGTCTTAACGATGTTGTGGACAGGGTGTTATTTACCTATGCAAAAACTGCTGAAAATTAACCCCAGGATATCGTCACTCGCTACACGGCCCGTTAGAGAATCGAGTGCGGTTTGAACCCGTTTTAGATCTTCTGCCAGTAACTCTGCTGCATTGTGCTGCTCGAAGGCAATTAGAGATTCTGTGAGAGCGTGATGCGCTTCCGAGAGAGCATCAACGTGGCGTTGGCGAGCACTGAAAACAGAGTCTTGTGCCCCTTGTACCAACAATGAGTCCTCAATTGTTTGAATCAACGCGTCTATTCCATCGCCTTTTTTGGCACTGACGGCAACACAACGAGTTTCATCGTGATTCGGAAGTACGCCTGCTTGTCGGCCAGAGATATCAATTTTGTTTAAGACCTGAATGTTAATGGCGGTGTCAGGTAGCCATTCGGTATTAATTTCCTGTGGTTCATTGTCATCAATGATGTGAAGTACCAGGTCAGCAGTTTGACTGCTGGACTTGGCACGCTTGACGCCCTCTTGCTCAATGACGTCGTCTGTCTGGCGAATACCGGCTGTATCGATAAGATCCAAAACCACAGCGCCAGCTTTTATGCTTTGTTTTAGTGTGTCGCGTGTCGTTCCCGGAACATCTGTGACAATGGCAATGTCATCACGAGCGAGCGCATTTAAGAGACTACTTTTACCGGCGTTTGGTGCACCAATAAGGACAGCTAGGTAATGCTCGGTTTTCCGTTGTGATGCCGCAACATCGTTGAGTAATTGCTCAATAGTGGCGTTGCAGTCACGAAGCCTTGATACAACTGAATGGCGCTCTAAAACATCGATGTCTTCGTCAGGAAAATCGATGGATGCTTCGGTTAACGCTCTTAGTTCATTGAGTTGGTTAGAGAGGTCGCTGACCAACACAGAAAATGCACCGGATAATGAGGCAGATGCGAGCTTTGCTGCCGTTTCTGTTTCAGCTGTGATCAGATCGGCGATGGCTTCTGCTTGCAGTAAGTCAATTTTGCCGTTGACGAAACTGCGTTCAGAAAATTCGCCGGGTCGAGCTTGTCTCGCCCCTAACTCAATGCATCGCGAGAGAAGTGCTTGTAAAACAATGTGTCCACCGTGCCCTTGAATTTCCACCACATCGTCACCGGTGAAAGAATTGGGACCGGGAAAGTAAATGGCCAACCCTGAGTCAATAGCGTGACCTTCACTGTCGAGGAAAGATCGATAATGAGCGTAGCGAGGTGTGAGTTCCGATCCACTCAAAGCGTAGGCTATAGCGTGTGAATCAGGTCCGCTTAAACGGATGATACCGACGGGACCGTTGCCGCGTGCCGTGGCGATAGCCGCGATAGTGTCAGTATCAAGTCCAGTCATTGTTTTATGTTGACGTTGAGCTTATCGCGCAGCGGCTTGCTCAATTTGTCGAGTAACAACGTATTGCTGAGCAAATGACAGAAGGTTGTTGCACAACCAATACAACACAAGGCCTGCCGGGAACCACATCATCAAGAAGGTAAATGCGATAGGCATGTACATCATGATTTTGGCCTGCATGGGATCTGGTGGCGCTGGATTCAGGCGTTGCATCAGCCACATGCTAATGCCCATCAGGATAGGCAAGACAAAATAGGGATCCATGGCTGAAAGATCTTCGATCCATAGAATGAAAGGTGCGTGTCGGAGTTCAACCGATTCGAGAAGTACCCAGTAAAGCGCAATAAAGACAGGCATTTGAATGAGCATGGGAAGACACCCACCCATTGGATTAATCTTCTCTTTTTTCCAGAGCTCCATCATGGCTTGCTGCTGTTTGGTTTTGTCATCTGCGTATTGATCACGAATACTTTGAATCTTGGGCTGTACCGTTCTCATTTTTGCCATTGATTTATAGCTGGCTGCTGATAGCCGGAAAAAGATCAGCTTAATAACGATGGTCAGCGCGATGATGGCCAGTCCCCAGTTAATAACAAACTGCTGGATTAAAGTGAGCAACCAGAAGAGCGGCTGCGCAAGCCACCAGAGCCAACCATAATCAATAACGAGATCAAGATTTTCGGCCAGTTCAGCCAGTGCTACTTGGTCTTTGGGGCCTACATAAAGTGTTTGGGTAATGGTCGCCGCTGATCCGGGAGCGATATCAACGTTTTGGTTTTTGTATCCGATAACGTTGTCGCCATTAGAGAGTTGGCTAGCAAAGTAATCGTGACTTGTCTGCTGCGAGGGAATCCAAGCTGAGACAAAATAGTGCTGCAATATCGCTACCCACCCTGCGGGCAAACGTTTTGAAAACGGCTCATCTTTCAAGTCAGAAAAACTGAGCTTGGTGTAGCGCTCATCGGGCTGCGTGAGTGCAGCGCCTAAATAAGGACTAACCCCAAAACCCGTGTTGCCGTCGGGTGCTTGCGTATTATCACGCTTCAGTTGAGCAAACGACGTGACGGACGCGACCGAGCTTCCATCGTTTCTGATATCGAAAGACACGTCGACGTCGTATCGATCATCATGAGCAGTGAAGCGTTTGTAAACTTGCATTCCGAGCGGGTCATTGCCCGTCCAGGCTAATGTCAGCGTATGGCTGCCATCACCATTATTGGTAACGCCTTGGCTTGCGTAACGCGCTCGGTTACCACTGGCATCAATGCCATCGGGTCCTATGAGTCCGCTCTGTGCCACATAGCGTCGCAGGTTGTTGTTTTCTAATAATCTAAAGGGTTGATCAGGCGTATCGAGTCTGACCGGGAACCTTGGTAAGGACGCAGAAACAACATCACCCCCGTCAGCTGATACAACTAAGTCGAGTGAATCGGTAGATAACTTAAACGTTTCACTGTCATCGAGTAGCACGGACAGAGGGTTTGTTTCTTGGTTGACACTGGGGATACCGTCATTGATGCCTTGGCTGATAGGTGCAGCTACTGATTTATTGGTTAATACGCCAGGCTCCGTAATAGCGGCGGTATACAATTCACTCTGCTGCTTTTGGTACTCGTCAGAATACTGATTCCATTCAATAAGCAGCATTAAAGACAATACGGCGGTGGTGCTTATCAATAGTAGTCGTACAGGGTCCATTGAGGTCCTCGGCATTATTCGTCGTCGGATTTCGACAAGCTAGGATGTTCAGGGACAGGATCATAACCGCCGGCAGCCCATGGATGACAGCGGCAAATTCGTTTTGCAGCCAGAAAACTGCCTGAAACTGCGCCGTGTGACTCTAACGCTTCAATGGCGTATGACGAGCATGACGGAAAATAACGGCAGCGATTACCGATAAAGGGACTGATCCCAACTTGATAAAACCTGATGGGGAGCTTCAGTAGCGCGATAACAAGGCTATTGATCATCTTCAAGCCGAAGTTGCGCGTGTTTGTGATTGAGCTTCCGCCAAAGGCGATCAAGATCACCTAGCACGTCTGCGTTACTCAATGCACCAGCCCCTCGTTTTGCCATGAAAATAAGGCTCATCGAGTCTGAAAGGGGGTGGTTTCGAAAGTATTCCCTGACCAACCGTTTAATCCGGTTGCGATCAGTAGCTAATCGCACGTTTTTCTTGGCAACAATAATGCCGAGGCGAGAGCGGTTGTCTGATGCAGGAAGAGCAAGCACGGTGCCAGCCGTTGAGCCGGCACGTATTGAGCAGTTGTTGAAAACTTGGGAGTAGTCGTGGGCGTTAAGTAAGCGCGCGGACTTTGGAAATTTGTGGGACATAGTGAGTTGCCCCCATGCGCTTACGCCGAGAGACGTAGACGTCCACGTGCACGACGACGAGCGAGCACCTTGCGGCCATTTTTGGTTGCCATGCGAGCACGGAAACCGTGGTTACGCTTGCGCTTCAGAACGCTGGGTTGAAAGGTGCGCTTCATACGAGTGCCTTTACATCAATGCGGTTATCAAAGGGGGCGGAATTATAGGGACCCCCTGTGTGACTGGCAATAGCTGGGAATGTAAAAAAGTAAGTGGTTACAAAACCATTATTTTTTTTGGGTTAGTGGCCGCTTACTGGGATCGACTGTGTTGCTCTATTTTTACCAGTTTGCATGAAACGAATGCTTGCGTTTTGCCACAAAGCATCCATAAGTTATTAAAAAGTTATCCACAGAAAAACAAAAATACAGCTTGCATTTTTATTTTTTTATAAAAACCCCCGAAAAAACGTTAAACATTTGATTTATATCGACTTTATTTTTGTTGAACTGGAGATAAATGTGTGGATAACTATACACCGTTGTCGTGAAATGGCGGAATATTGAGCCAGTAACCGACATAAGAGCTGCAATAAGTCGCAGATTCGCCTCAATTCGCCTTGAAGAGCAATAACAACATGCAAATAGCGTCTCAATCTTCCTCGTCAGTTTCGAATACGGTGCTGTGGACACAGTGTCTCGAAGAGCTTCGGCGTGAAGTGCCAGAGGTTCAATTCAATACGTGGGTGCGACCTTTAACCGTGATGGAAGACGGTGCTGACTTTGTGTTGTGCGCTCCCAATCGATTTATCCGAGATTTTGTAGAAGAAAAATACAGCGCAACCATCTCTCAATGTCTCGCTGCTGTGAGTACCGAGGCGTCCTTGGTGTCGGTGAGGGTTGTAACTGGCGCGGGCGGGTCAATCACGACCCAGTCAGACGCAGTAAATAACGAGTTGAGCCTGCCTGCAAACACTGTGATTCAGGATGATCAAGCTGCGAGAGTGGCGCCGGCAGAGCCGTCACGGACAGTTAAAAAACAGGCGCCAGCCGTCGTGGTGCCATCGCATCAGCACAACCTGGTGGACGGATATACCTTTTCTAATTTTGTAGAGGGTAAGAGTAACCAGCTAGCGATGGCCGCTGCTCAGCAGGTTGCTGAAAGTCCAGGTGACGCCTACAACCCGCTGTTCCTCTACGGAGGCGTAGGTCTGGGAAAAACCCACCTGATGCATGCGGTAGGTAACGCGCTCAGGCAGCGCAAACCCGACGCTAAAATTGTTTACTTGCACAGCGAGCGTTTTGTCGCCGACATGGTGAAGGCCCTGCAGCTCAACGCGATTAACGATTTCAAGCGGTTTTATCGGTCAGTTGATGCATTGTTGATCGATGACATCCAGTTCTTTGCGAACAAAGATCGCAGCCAGGAAGAGTTTTTTCATACGTTCAATGCGTTGCTAGAGGGTGGTCAGCAGATGATCTTGACCTGCGATCGTTACCCTAAAGAGATCGATGGGGTCGAGGAGCGCTTGAAGAGCCGCTTTGGGTGGGGCCTTACAGTGGCGGTGGAACCGCCAGAATTGGAGACTCGCGTCGCCATCCTCATGAAGAAGGCCGAACAGTCAGGCATTGAAATGTCTCATGAGGCAGCATTCTTTATTGCACAACGAATTCGATCGAATGTTCGTGAGCTAGAAGGTGCGCTGAAGCGAGTTATTGCGAGTGCAAACTTTACCGGCAGGCCTTTTGATATCGATTTGATTAAAGAGAGCCTGAAGGACCTCTTGGCTTTGCAGGATAAACAGGTCTCGCTAGAAAACATTAAGCGGACGGTTGCGGACTACTATAAGATTAAGGTTGCGGATTTGTTGTCGAAACGCCGAAACCGCTCGGTCGCGCGCCCTAGACAAGTAGCGATGGCGCTGTCGAAGGAGCTAACGAATCATAGCTTGCCGGAGATTGGCGATGCGTTTGGGGGGAGAGACCACACGACAGTGCTTCATGCTTGTCGTAAGATAGCGGAGTTGCGTGGAACAACATCGGATATTGGGGAAGATTATAAGAATCTGCTGCGCTCACTGACTACGTGATATAAGCGTTGGCTACGACAAGAGAGATCAAACGAATGAAGTTTTCGGTATCACGGGATGCGCTGATTAAGCCTTTGAACCTAGTTGCAGGTGTGGTTGAGCGTCGACAAACACTACCCATTTTATCTAACGTTCTCATGAGCTTAGAGGGCAATCGCCTGTCGCTTACAGGTACCGATCTTGAGGTGGAACTTGTTGGTCGCATCGATGTACAAAGTGAGGGTGCTGACGGGGACATCACAGTCCCAGCGCGAAAGCTGGTCGATATTTGTAAAAGCCTCCCCGACGGCGTCGATATTTCCTTTAGTGTGGAAGACGGCAAAGTCACTGTGCGAGCAGGGCGAAGCCGCTTCACCTTATCAACATTGCCTGCAGCAGAGTTTCCAACGGTAGAAGCGGGCGACGGCGAGATAGATTTAGATTTGGCGCAGCCACTCGTCCGCCAGATGATTGATCGCACCGGCTTCGCCATGGCGCAGCAAGATGTGCGCTATTACTTGAACGGCATGTACCTCGAGATAAAAGAGGGAAGACTGCGTTTCGTGGCAACAGACGGACACCGCTTAGCGTTGTGTACGGCCCCTGGACAGGTAGCTGCAGATGACAAGTCCGTGATTGTGCCGCGTAAAGGTATCTTGGAGTTGTCGCGATTATTGGACGGCGATGGTTCTGTTACGTTGAGTGTAGGCTCTAACCATATCCGTGCGGCAACTGATCAGTTCACATTCACGTCAAAGTTGGTTGATGGCAAGTTCCCCGAGTATGAGCGGGTGCTTCCTCGATCGCCTGACAAGTCGGTGTCGGGAGATCGGTCGGAGTTGCGGCAAGCGTTTACGCGCACGGCTATTCTTTCTAACGAAAAGTATCGTGGCGTGAGACTGTCGTTGACGCCGGGTTCTCTGGAAATTACCGCGAACAACCCTGAGCAGGAGCAGGCGGAGGAGTCTGTGCCGGTGGATTACGCCGGAGACGCGCTCGAGGTTGGTTTCAACGTTAGCTACTTGCTGGACGTTATGGGCGTGCTAACTGGCGCTACTGTGCGCATGTCGCTCTCTGACTCGGCGAGCTCTGCGTTAATCGAAGAAGGAGAAGCGGGCGGTGATACAGACGCAGAAGCGTTGTATGTCGTTATGCCCATGCGGTTGTAAGCCACTCCTGATAACGCTTTGCTAACGCAGCTATCGATCCAAAACTTAAGAAATGTATCTGAGGCCTCTCTGGAATTGTCAGAGGGTCTTTCGGTGTTTACGGGCCTTAACGGTGCGGGTAAAACCTCGGTGCTTGATGCAGTTCATATTCTGGGGACGGGAAAATCTTTCACAACGTCGCAGCTTAGCAAGGCCATACGTGACGAACAGGCAGGACTCCAAGTGGTAGGCCGCATGAAATATGCAGGCGCCGAATCCGTGATTGGGATCAGACGGCTGCGAGCGGGTGGCGGCGAAACCCGACTATCGGGCGTCCCCGTGAAGGCCTTATCAGAGCTTGCTCGTGAACTCCCGCTAGTTCTTTTAAACGCCGATTCACTGAATGCGCTGAGAGAGGGCCCAGAGGCGCGGCGGCGACTGATCGATCAAATGGTGTTCCACGTGGAACATTCGTATATTTCGTCGTGGCAGCGATATCATCAGGCCCTGAAACAACGCAATATTCTGCTTCGAAGGACGCGCAGTGGTGATGACGGTGCGTGGACAAGTGAAATGGCGGCCGTGGGCGAGCAGGTTCATCGGGCCAGAGAACGGGTTACCGCGCTGTTATCAGACGAACTGTCCGAGGTTTTGGCATCAATGGGCGTTGAGTTTCGTGGTATGTCATTGGTTTTGAGGTCTGGATGGGCTGCGGGTGAGTCGTTGACTAGTGCGTTAAAGGCCAGTGCGCAGAGTGACAGGCAGCGTGGCTTCACGCAGGTGGGCCCGCATCGCGCGGATTTACAGTGTTTACTGGGGAGTAGGCCGGCGAATGAGGTTTTGTCTCGCGGTCAAATGAAGGTTCTGATGTCTGCTATGCGGGTGGCGCAGGGCCGGGTGCTCGCAGAGGTGGCAGGTCGTGCGCCTGTGTTTTTGTTGGACGATGTGGGTGCGGAGCTTGATGGTGATAATGCTAGAGCCGTCTTTTCTGTTTTGGCCGAAAAAAAGGCGCAGGTGCTTGCAACCGCGGTGTCTCTGGGTGACCTCTCTAGGTGGGCAGATTTTGCCCCATTAACGGTGTTCCACGTGGAACAAGGGGTGATCACAGAGACCAAATCAATGGCATAATACGGGGCGAGTGAAAGGAGATCTCATGGAAGACAACACCCCCGGCGCTGAAGAAGCCAATTACGACTCTTCTAGTATCAAAGTACTGAAAGGTTTAGATGCCGTTCGAAAACGACCAGGCATGTACATTGGCGATACAGACGACGGAACCGGCCTCCACCACATGGTCTTTGAAATCGTCGACAATTCTATCGATGAGGCGTTAGCGGGGCACTGTAGCCAGATCGACATTGTCATTCACCCCGATGAATCGGTGAGTGTTAGCGATGATGGGCGTGGCATTCCGACAGAGCAGCACGAAGAGGGTGTTTCTGCGGCAGAGGTCATTATGACGGTTCTGCACGCGGGCGGTAAGTTCGACGATAACACCTACAAGGTGTCGGGAGGCTTGCACGGTGTGGGCGTCTCCGTGGTTAACGCGCTGTCCGAAGAGCTTTGCCTAACCATCCGGCGACAGGGAAAGCTCCACGAGCAAACCTACAGACATGGTGTTCCCGATGCACCGTTAGCGGTGATTGGCGATACACAGGAGTCGGGTACATCAGTGCGCTTTAAGCCTTCTGCCGATACCTTTTCCAACATTAAGTTTCACTTTGATGTTTTGGCCAAGCGTTTACGAGAGCTGGCTTTCCTGAACTCTGGGGTAAAGATTGTTCTGTCAGATGAGCGAAGTGGCGAAAGTGAAACGTACTGTTACGACGGTGGTTTGAGCGCCTTTGTTGATTTCCTTAACCAGGCTAAGTCGCCGATTAACAAGGTTTTCCACTTTGAGACAACCAGCGAGGACGGTGTTGGTGTTGAGGTGGCTTTGCAGTGGAATGACGGGTTTCAGGAAAGCATTTTCTGTTACACCAACAATATTCCTCAGCGCGACGGTGGTACACACCTCGCGGGATTTAGATCAGCGCTCACTCGTGGTTTAAATGGCTATATAGAGCGCGAGGGTTTGGCCAAGAAGGCGAAGGTCAACACAACGGGCGACGACGCGCGTGAGGGTTTGACCGCCATCGTTTCTGTCAAAGTGCCGGACCCAAAATTCTCCTCGCAGACGAAAGATAAATTAGTGTCTAGCGAGGTGAAACCAATCGTTGAACAGGCCATGGGCGCCGCCTTTGGTGAGTTCCTCTTGGAAAATCCCAACGATGCAAAGCAGATTGTGGGCAAGATGCTCGATGCAGCGCGGGCTAGAGAAGCGGCGCGTAAAGCTCGCGAGATGACCCGTCGTAAGGGTGCGCTCGATATTGCCGGCTTGCCTGGTAAGTTGGCAGATTGTCAGGAACGTGACCCCTCCTTATGTGAACTTTACCTAGTGGAGGGAGACTCTGCGGGTGGTTCGGCCAAGCAGGGAAGAAACCGAAAGTTCCAAGCTATTTTGCCTTTAAAGGGCAAGATCTTAAATGTAGAACGGGCACGCTTCGACAAGATGCTAAGCAACGCGGAGGTTGGCACTATTGTCACGGCGTTAGGGTGCGGTATTGGTAAGGATGAGTTCGATCCTGACAAGCTTCGTTACCATCAAATCATTATTATGACCGATGCTGATGTGGATGGATCGCATATTCGGACGCTGTTGCTGACGTTCTTCTTCAGACAAATGCGAGAACTGGTAGAGCGCGGGCATGTCTACATTGCGCAACCCCCGCTATATAAACTCACTCGTGGTAAATCAAGTCAGTACCTCAAAGACGAAGAGGCTCTGGCTGAATATCTCACGAATGCGGCCCTTATTGATACGACGCTCTTCAAGAACGAGTCAGACGAAGGGCTATCTGGGGATCCGCTTGCAGATATCGTGTCGCGCTATCAGCGAGCAGAGTCGACAATTGATCGCCTCAGTCGTGTCTATTCATCCGATGTACTTTGGGAGCTTGTTTACACTTCTCCGCTGACTGTCGACGATATGGCAGACGAGGCGCGTGTAACGGCATTTTCCGAAGCTTTAAGTGAGCGCTTACTTACGCTATCGGGCAATAATGTAAGGTTTGAGTGCTTCGTCCGACGTGATCCAGAGCGTGGCACTTACTACGTGGTTGTTCGTCGAACCGCGCACAGTGTGGCCAGCGATATTGTCCTTGGCCACAATTTGTTTAGCTCTGGCGAATACAAGCAACTTACCGAGCTGGGTGCGCTGCTTGCCTCCTCAGTCACATCGGAGAGTTTTGTGAAGCGAGGCGAGAAGGTATTCGCTTCCTCTGATTTCTCAAAGATCATGCAATGGCTGCTCGATGAGGCCCGGCGTGGTTGTTCCATTCAGCGCTACAAGGGCTTGGGTGAGATGAACCCCGATCAGTTGTGGGAGACCACAATGGACCCTGATGCGCGACGAATGCTTCGTGTGACGATTGAAGACGCAATTCGTGCTGACCAAATGTTTGTCACTTTGATGGGTGATGACGTCGAGCCACGCCGAGATTTCATTGAAACTAACGCATTGGCGGTGGCAAACTTAGACGTATAACCACGATATTTTCGGCTAGTTGTATCTAATTGTCGCTATCGTCTTCTTTGTTGCTGGGCTTGTCAGTCGCCAGCGAGAGCTGGCTAGCGTCAGTTTGATCAGGCAGTACGTCCAGGTTTTCAGGAAAGGTTTTTGAAACGCGTGTTGATAGCGTCTGAAACCGATCTACTTTCCCGTGTAGCCCCTGTCTCCCTACGAGGCTCTTTACAGCTTCGTTATAACGTTTGGTTGTTTGCGACAACGAAGCGCCTACGCTTTCCATGCGTTCAGCTACCAAACACACAGCATTGAAAATGTCGCCAGCACGATCACTAATATCGCGTGCCTCGGCATTACTTCGCTCGACCATCCAGAGGTTCGCTACGGTGCGCAAGATCGGCATAAGCGTCGTGTGCGAGACGAGAATGACGTTCTTCCGATACCCATAGTTAAAGAGGTCACGTTGCGTGCGCATAATCTCGATGTACGCAGGCTCCACCGGCATGAACATGAGGACGAAATCTGGGCTTTGCAAACCAGCGAGGTTGGCATAGTCCTTCTCGGAGAGTTGGTCTATGTGGCGTTTTACGGCGGCCGCGTGTGCTGCAAGGCTCTGCGTTCGTTCGCTGTCATCCTCGGCAGTGATTGCGCGCTCGTAATCAACCAGTGACACCTTGCTATCGATGACAATGTGTTTGTCTTGAGGAAGGAAAATGACAAAGTCGGGAAGCATCCGCTGTCCGTCTTCACCTTTAAAGGCCTGCTGAGCCTCAAAATGCTCGCCGCGCCGAAGGCCGGCTAATTCGAGTGTCCGCTCTAGCTGTGCTTCACCCCAGTTCCCCACGAGCTTTTTGTCGCCCTTGAGCGCTTGCGTGAGGTTGCTTGCTTCTGATGACATCTCCTGACCTACGTCATGAAGCTGCTTAATCTGCGTTTTGAGCGCTGCGTTTTGTCCTGTTAAGTCGCTGTGAACTTGGTTAACTCTGCTTTGAAAACCATCGATCTTCTCCGAAAGTGGCTTAAGTAGCTGGTTTAATGATTCCTGATTTCGGGTAGATAGTGACTTCTCACCTTGACTGACCAGCGCCTGCGCTGTCTTTTCAAACTCGAGTCGAAGCATCTTCTTCGCATCTTCGAGTAAAGCGATTTTTTCGGCGTGTTCCGTTTCCTTTAGAGCAAGTGTCGCCTTGAGACCCTCTTCGCGACCTGAACTGGCAACCAGGTTTTGATTCATTTCCTCCAGTTGCCGCTTAAGCGCTTCGACCTCTTCTTTCGCAATATCGCCACGAGCGAGCGAATCAGCCACCGATTCGCGATAAGCACTGTGTTTCCGAATCAGTAGGCCGATAGCAATAGCGCTGGCTGAGATAAGTGCGAGAGCTACGACTACGGCATCAAATGACATGAATAAGCAGGCCTTATCTGGCGAGTACCGCGAGATCAGCAACTTTCAAAAACTGACCGCGCAACTCTTGGAGCAGCGCTAAACGGTTCAGACGAACACTCGCATCGTCTGCGTTAACCAGTACGTTGTCAAAGAACGCATCCACGGGTTCTCGAAGTTGGGCTAAGTTCGACAGGGCCTGTGGGTAGTCGTTATCAGCAACTGCTAGGTCTAGGGATGCTTGAGATTCGGTCAGTGCTGCGCGCAAGGCTAGCTCGGCTGTTTCTGTCAGCAGTTGTTCATTAATCGCTGGCAAAGTTTCATCTACTTTCGTCAGGATGTTGGCAACCCGCTTGTTGGCAGCAGCAAGCGCATTTGCAGCGTCAGATCCCGCAAAGCTCGCTACTGCTAGGCTTCGACAATCGATATCGCCAATGGTCTCAGTGCCGACAGCGGTCACACTTCGCAGTATGTCCACCGATACCCCCTGCTCCTCATAATGTGCAGGTAAACGATCAAGTAGATACGCCTTCACCGTATCAACAACGCCCTCATCCAACACGCCCGAGGGGAAGGACTGCTTCGCCGTCGTCAAAATCATTTCGAGATTTGCCGTCGGGGCAAAGGTGAGGAGTATTCGAATGACGGCGAGTGACGCTCGGCGCAGCGCAAAGGGATCTTTCGATCCTGTTGGCACCTGCCCTATTCCAAAGATGCCAATCAAAGTATCGAGTCTGTCGGCTAAGGCTAGTGCTGCCGACTCTGGAGACTGGGGTAATTGGTCACCCGAAAACTTTGGCCAGTAATGTTGCTCAATGGCATTGGCAACGGCCTCCGGCGCTCCGTCATGCAGTGCGTAGTGCCGCCCTGCTATACCCTGAAGCTCCGGAAACTCTCCTACCATGTCGGATACAAGATCGGCCTTAATCAAACAACCTGCGGCCTTTACCGTTGCCTTATCAGCACCAAGAGTTTGGCTTAAGGTTTGTGCCACCTCCGAAATACGCGTCTGCTTTTCCGCTAGGGTTCCAAGATCTCTCTGGAATAACACGCTCTCTAATCGCAGGGCCTTGCTCGCGAGTGTTGTCTCTTTGTCTGTGTCAAAGAAAAACGCGGCGTCAGCTAGGCGCGGACGGATAACCTTCTCGTTTCCATAAACGACAGCCTCCGGGCGCTTGCTTTCGATGTTGGAGATAGTAATAAATGATGGGACTAACTCGCCGTCGGGGTGCTCTATGTGAAAGTACTTCTGGTGTTCGCGCATCGATGAAATCAGAGCTTGTCGTGGCACCGTGAGGAACGACTCATCGAAACTACCGCGCAAGGCTACTGGCCACTCGACCAGCCCTGTCACTTCTCCGAGCAGGTTGTCATCGATAACGACTCGTTCGTCCTTGGAGGCTAGTCCCTCGACTTGGCCTCGTATCAGCGCTTTGCGCTCGTCCACCGAAGCGATGACAAACTGCTCTTTCAATGTCGCCTCGTAGGCATCGGCATGGGCTACGGTGACCGATGACTGACCATGAAAGCGATGGCCTCGTGATACACGATCGGAGGTCAACCCGAATAGAGAGACCTCAATGACTTCGGCTCCGCAGAGTAATACTAGCCATTGCACCGGCCGCAGAAATTCGTGGCGCTCCCTGCCCCATCGCATGCGTTTCGAGACTGGGATATTTTCCACTGCCTGTGTGACAACGGCTGGCAGTACGTCAGTACACAAGGCCCCTGCCGCTACCTTACGAACACCCAGCCGGTCACCTTTTTCTGTGCTGATTATCTGCAGTTCGTCAGCACTCATTCCCTGCTTTTTTGCAAAACCCACGGCGGCGGGCGTCCAGCTCCCATCATCCGCTTTTGCTGCTGCCACCGGTGGCCCTAAGACCTCCTGCTCTGTGTCATCGGCGCACTCTTGGACGTTCTCAATCAGAACCGCCAGGCGTCTGGTAGTAGCGAATACGGTCATTTCGCCGGTTGCGAGCCCGTGTTGCTCAAGACCAGAAGCCATTCCACTGGCCAGGGCATTAGCCATGCCTTCGTACTCACCGGCGGGGAGTTCCTCAGTGCCGAGCTCAAATAAGACTGTTTGAGTACTCATGCCGCAGACTCCTCTGCCAGCGCTTTAAGCGCCGCTTCGGCTAGATCTTTATCGGCTAGAGGGAAACCCAATTTGGCGCGAGACGCGACGTAACCCTGCGCAGCTAATCGCGCCAGAGTTCTTACCCGGAGAATATAGCGCTGTCGCTCCGTCACACTGATCGCATGTCGTGCATCCAGCAAATTAAAGGTATGCGACGCCTTCATCACAAACTCATAGGCCGGAAGTGGCAGTTCGAGGGAAACCAATCGCTCAGCTTCCTTTTCGCAAAATTCGAAATAGCCGAACAGGTGATCAACATCTGCCTGCTGGAAATTGAACGTCGACATTTCCACTTCGTTCTGATGGAAAACATCGCCGTACTTAATGGTGCCCGTTGGCGTCTCAGACCAGACAAGGTCATAAACCGAATCGACGTCCTGCAGGTACATTGCCAGGCGCTCAATACCGTACGTAATTTCGCCGGTGACAGGTAGGCACTCGAGTCCACCGGCTTGCTGGAAGTATGTAAACTGAGACACCTCCATACCATTGAGCCAGACCTCCCAACCAAGTCCCCACGCACCTAGGGTGGGTGATTCCCAGTTATCCTCGACGAATCTGACATCGTGCTCGAGCGGATCGAGTCCGAGTCGTCTCAGGCTATCGAGGTAGCGCTCTTGGAAGTCGGCGGGCGATGGTTTCATGACCACCTGAAACTGGTAGTAGTGCTGCAAGCGATTAGGGTTCTCGCCATACCGGCCATCCTGTGGCCGTCGGCTTGGCTGAACATAAGCCGAATTCCAGTTTTCGGGGCCTAGCGCTTTCAGAAAGGTTGCAGGATGAAACGTTCCAGCTCCCACTTCGAGGTCAAGCGGTTGAAGAATCACGCAACCGTTTTCTCCCCAGAAGCTCTGAAGCTCTAGGATTAGCTCTTGGAAAGTCAATGAACTCACTTCTCTGTCCCGAATTACCGAAGGGTGAAGTATACAGTGGCCAGCACTGGCATAATATGAGCAACCAGACCGAATTAAGCGCATCTCTGTGCCAAAGAATCACAATTCACTGAAATTTCGACTGAAAGACAGGCTCGCTGTAACGATTTTGCGATCGGTATTGCGGCTGTCAGCACTTGTGCCTCTTGAGGTGGCGCGGTCGGTGGGCCGTCTTGTTGGGCGTCTGGCGTTTAGGATGAACACGCAGACGGTGCGCGTTGTGTGCAGAAATATTGAGCTGGCATACCCACAACTGCCGGCAGATCAACAAGCGGCACTGATGGAAGAGGCAGTGCTGGAGCAAGGTGCGCTGACCGCTGAATTGGGGCATGTTTGGCGCCGCTCCCCTGCCTACGTCATGTCCAAACTTAGGGTTGTTGGAATTGAGCACCTCGAAGCTGCCGCAGCGGATGAGCGAGGCGTTTTAGTACTCGCACCGCACGTCGGTAACTGGGAGGTATTGCCCCATCACCTGGTAACCCAAGGCGATCTTCTGGGACTGTTTGAACCCCCAAAATTACCATCGGTAGGCTCGCTCGTCCTGGAGGCAAGAAAGCGCCCCGGCGGTGCGTATGTACCGACAACCCCGAAAGGCCTGGTGCAACTGGTTAGGCATTTTAAGCGCGGTGGCCTCACGGGTATTTTGCCCGATCAAGTGCCGGCGCATGAATCAGGTGGGTTAAATGTTCCGTTCAGGGGCATCGAGTGTTTCACAGCAAGCCTCTGTGCCAATTTGTTGTCGAAATCGGGTGCACGCGCTGTACTCGCCGGCGTTTTCCGCGTGAAGGGAGGGTGGGAGTTAGTCTATTTGCCGGCATCTGCTGACATTTACAATGAGGATTTAGAGGTTGCACTGACGGTGATGAACCAGGACATTGAGACACTGATATCTGGTCGAGATGCACAGTATCAATGGTCATATAAACGCTTTAGAACCTTGCCACGGGGCACAACCAACCACTACGACGGCGTCAAACGGGCGTCTCACAAGGATCCCGCGCGATGAATGTCTACACAGGTAAGATTCTCGGCAGCTTGCTTGGGTTTTTGACACTCGGCGTCATCGGCGGTCTGGTTGGTTTTTTTGTGGGGCACCTCTTTGATTCGGGCTTGGTGAGAGCCATTCGTATGACAGGTCCTGATGGGCTTCATGCGTTACAGCAAGAGTTTTTTGATACGACGTTTGTCATGCTGGGATACATAGCAAAGGCAGATGGCCGTGTATCAGAGTCAGAGATCGCGCAGGCTGAAGCGATGTTTTCTCAGCTCAGGCTTACACCTTTGCAACGAGCCTCGGCTATCAAACGTTTTAAGCGTGGCGCGGAGTCTGATTTTGATCCCTCTGCCGAGCTGTTGCGATTTCGGAGGACGGCGTCGCTTAGACCTCAAACGTCTCAGACACTGATGCTCTTTTTGGTCGGTATGGCGTTAGCTGATGGTCGACTGGATACCGCTGAGCGCAACGCCCTTGCTCGAGTGGCTAAAACGCTGGGTATTTCAGATGCTGCCCTGCAGCGAATTATTAGCATGGTGGCTGCCCAGGCTAACTTTGGCGATCAGCGTCAGCACCAACGGCAGCAATACCAACCGCAGCGTAGTCAGCTCGCAGACGCTTACAAGGCTCTGGGTGTGAGCGCCGATGTTGATGACCGTGAGTTGAAAAAGGCTTACCGCCGGCTCATGAGCGAAAATCACCCGGATAAATTGAGTGCTCGAGGTGTTCCTAAGGAGATGGTTGACCTCGCGACTGAACGCTCACAAAACATCACAACAGCTTATGACTTGATCAAGGAGTCGCGCGGGCTGAGGTAACTTAGGCTGATTTAAGGTCGCCAGAAGGTGGGCGTAAAGAGAATCAGCAACGTGAAGATCTCAAGTCGTCCAAGCAGCATTGCCATACACAAAATCAACTTACCGGCATCGGTGACGGTGGCGTAGTTGGCTGCAACGGAGCCTAAGCCTGGCCCTAGGTTATTGATCGCGGCGATAACCGCGCTGGCGGCAGATAGGAAGTCCAAGCCAGTTGCCAGCATACACAGCACTAGAATGAACGACGAAAACATGTAGACCGCGAAGAAACTCCAAACTGCGCTGACTACCTCGGGACGCACTCTTCGGTGATCGAGCTTTAACGGAATAACCGCATTGGGGTGGAGCAGTTGTCGGAGTTCTCTTAAGCCCTGCCGAAAGACAAGCAAGATGCGCATGGCTTTCATGCCGCCGCCGGTGGAACCCGCGCAGGCGCCCATTACACTGAGCATGATCAGAAATATCGGTAGGAAGGAGGGCCACGCGGCGAAGTGATCGCTGGCATAGCCAGTGGTCGTCGCAATCGATACGGTTTGGAATAAACCGTGAATAATAGCTTTGTCTGCCGACAGCGTACCCATAGCCACGAGCGTGATGCAGGTGACAATGGTCGAGATAAGTAACACGCCGGAGAAAAACTTTGTCTCTGAATCGAAGCGATAAATCCCGGGATTGCGTTTGGAGAACGCAACAAAGTGAAGGCCAAAATTGACGGCGCTGATCAGCATGAAGAGGCAGGCAATCAGCAGGATAACGTCGCTTTGGAAATAACCCATACTGGCGTCATGCGTTGAAAATCCGCCGATGGCGATGGTTGAAAATGCATGGCTTATGGCATCGAACGCTGACATACCAGCGAGGTAATACGCTGCGGCACAAGCGACGGTCAGTCCCAAATAAATGGAGAAAAGCGCTTTCGCGGTCGATGTGATGCGAGGCGTTAATTTGCTGTCTTTCGCAGGACCTGTGCTTTCAGCTCGATAAAGCTGTACGCCGCCGATACCCAACATTGGCAGCACGGCTACGGCCAATACAATGATCCCGATACCACCTAGCCACTGGAGTAGCTGCCGGTAGAGCAGGATGGACTGAGGCAGCGCGTCGAGGCCAGCCAGAACCGTAGCCCCTGTCGTTGTCAGTCCCGAGACAGACTCAAAGACAGCATCAAACACCGACACCTGGATGGCGTCACTGAGCAGAAATGGCAGTGATCCATAGAGACTGAGGACGATCCAAAAAGCAGCGGTTACTAGAAAGCCATCGCGAATCTGTAACTCGGTATTAACGCGCTGAGTTAGCAACGATAAAGCAACGCCCGACATGGCGGTGGCAGCGAAGGCCTGCCCAAAAACTTCGGCGGTGCCGTCTTCCTGTACCCAACCTAAGACCAATGAAGGCAAGGTCCCTAGGCTGAACAGCATGAGCAATAGGCCGACGATACGAATGCACAGCCCAATATTCATTAGATAAAACTACCACCGACGACGAACAGTTTTTCTACTAGGCTGATTTTCGAGGGATCAGTGAGGAACAAGATGACGTGATCGTCCTCTTCCACCACCACATGACGATGCGCAATGATCACTTCGTCACCACGCAGGATGGCGCCTACCGTGGCCCCTGGCGGTAGGTCTAATTCGTCGAGCCGCCGGCCGACCACTTTCGATGTTTTGGGATCACCGTGGGCTGTAATTTCAAGCGCTTCGGCGGCTCCGCGGCGCAGCGAATGGACGGTACTGATATCGCCCTTGCGAACGTGGGTCAGCAGACTACTAATGGTGATCTGTTGGGGTGATATTGCGATATCGATTTCTTGACCCACCAGCTCGGCATAGGCTGAGTTAGTAATCAGCGTAATCACCTTCTTTGCACCCAAGCGCTTAGCCAGCATCGACATCATGATGTTGGACTCGCCGTTATTGGTCAGCGCACAGAACACGTCGGTGTTACTAATGTTCTCCTGCTGTAGTAGCTTCGAGTCGTTCGCGCTTCCGTTAAGAACAATGCTCTCCTCCAGCTCCTCCGACAGCACCCGACAGCGATCATAGTTCAGCTCGAGCACCTTGACCTGATAGTCGCGCTCGAGTCGCTTGGCCAGCGATGCGCCAATTTTTCCCCCACCGGCAATCATCACGCGCTTGTAGGGCTCATCGAGCTTTCTAAGTTCTGATGTGACGGCCCGGATGTTTTCACTTGCAGCAATGAAAAAAGCCTCATCTTCGGGCTCAACCACGGTGCTCCCCACGGGAATAATGGCGTTTTGAGACTTTCTGAAAATAGCGGCGACCCGTGTATCAACACTCGGCATGTGCTGGCGAATTTCTTGCAGCTCCCGTCCCACAATAGGACCACCCTCTACTGCTCGAACCGCGACCAGCCGAATCTGCCCACTGGCGAAGTCGAGGACCTGCAGCGAGCCTGGGTTGAGAATTAGCTGATGAATGGCATCGGTCACTAAGTGCTCCGGGCTGATCGTGACATCGACCGGAATCGCGCCCGACTGGAAAAGCTTCTTATCTTCCTTCAGATAGTCGACTTCCCTGATGCGACATATTTTTGTGGGCGTGCGGTAGAGCGTAAAGGCAATTGAGCAGGCGAGCATGTTGACTTCGTCGCTGTCGGTTACAGCGATCAGCATGTCTGCATCTTCAGCACCGGCCTCCGAGAGGGTTGTCGGTTTCGACGCGTCACCTTTGACGGTACGTATGTCAAGGCGCTCTTGTAGTTGGCGCAGTGCGGCGTCCGAGCTGTCAACAACTGTGACATCGTTTTGCTCGTCGGCGAGGTGCTCGGTTAGTGTTCCACCAACCTGGCCGGCTCCTAGAATAATGATCTTCACGACGCTATCGATTCCTTAGACAACGATTGATCCGTGCCGTTTAGCTCGGAATGGTACTCCGATTTTCCATGAACTCCAGATTTAACGCGGCTTTCCAACAAACACACCCTTAGGGGGTGGGTTTTCCCAATAGCGCGTAATAGAGCCCATCGCCGCCTAATGCAGAGGGAATAACTTGTTGGCCATACGTTGTGGTCTCTCCCACGGTTTGCGGCAGGATTCTGGAGAAGGCAGTCCCTTCGGCATCGAGAAAGCGACCAACGATGGCATCGTTCTCTTGCGAAAGTACTGAGCAGGTAGCGTAGAGCAAGCGACCACCTGGTTTGAGCAGCATCCATACCGAATGCAGTAGTTGGCTTTGTAAGGCTGCGAACTGGTCAATATCACTTTTTCGACGGATCACTTTTACATCCGGATTTCGTCGCATGACACCGGTTGCAGAGCAGGGAACATCAAGGAGGATTGCATCGAAGGATGCGGGTGCTAGGACCTCATGCAAATTTCGGCCGTCACTGAGAACCGAGGTAATAGAAAGGTTAAGGCGGTTCGCGTTTTCATCCACTTTGACCAGTCGGTCTTCGGAGATATCAGCCGCTGTGACAGTTGCCCCGAGCTCAGCTAAGTGGCAGGCCTTGCCGCCTGGCGCGGCGCAGGCATCGAGCACCGTCATGCCGGACTGGGGTGATAGGAGCAATCCCGCGAGCTGTGCCGATGCATCTTGCACGCTCACAAACCCATCATGGAAATAAGGTAGCTGGGATACCGGCACTGGCTGTTCCAGCGTAAGTCCGCTGATGCCCGCCACGCGCGCGTCGATCCCCGCCTCTGTCAGCAGCGCACGGTAGTCATGTACAGAGATGCGCTCGGTATTTATCCGTAGGGTAAAGGGAGGCCGTCGTCGACTGGCGTCTGCCAATTGGTCCAGTTGGTCCGGGTACGATTTAGACAACAATTTGTGAAGCCATCCGGGTAAGGCTGCGCGTTCACTATCCCCAAGGGATTCAAGAAGGGTTGCTTTGTCACGCTGATACCGTCGGAGACAGCCATTAATGAGGCGGTTAGCCCAAGGCCGCCCGAGCTGCTCACAACAATCGACCGCCCCCGAAACCGATGCATAGTCTGGTGTTGCAAGTTCATCTAGCTCGTACATTGCCATGATGAGCAAGGCTTCTAAGACAGCGTCTTTTGTTTTCAACGGCCGCTCAAGAAGCTGGCGCGTGACGCCTTTGTAGAGAGGCCATAGTCTGAGTGAGCCGTAAACCAGCTCGCGCAATAAAGGCTGCTCGCTGTCGGCGACCGATCGCTCCGCGCGACTGTAAATCTTGTTAAGAGAGCTGCCTTGAGCAACATCGTCTAGGAGAGACGCTGCCACTGCCCTCACCGGAACGGTCATTTCAGATGATTTCCAAATTGATTGCCGGGAGATAACGGCGCCGGATTCCCGTTAACGATTTCTGCGATAGACAAGGGTTTTTTGTTGGGAAGTTGTAGACGTGTGATGGATAACAGGCCATCACCTGTTGAGACGATTAAGCCTTCTTTATTCAACGAGATGATGGTCCCCGGGGCGCTGTTGGCGCCACCGTCGTTAGACACGGCGCTCGCCTCCCAAAGTTTAATGCGCTGGTCTCCCAAAAGCGTGAAGCAGCCTGGCGCTGGGTTGAGGGCGCGGATTTTCTGCGTAATGCTGGCCGTTGACTGGGACCAGTCGATGATGGCCTCGGCTTTAGCGATTTTATGGGCGTAGGTGATACCATCCTCCGGCTGATCTACGGCTTCATTCAATAGCGCCGGAAGCGCGTCGAGTGTTGCTATCAGCGTTTTTGCACCCAGTGTTTCAAGTTCGTCGGTTAGCGTGCCGGTTGTGTGACTCGCGGTAATCGTAGTCTTTTCGATCATCAGCATTGCGCCAGTATCTAAGCCCTCATCCATCCGCATGATGGTGACACCGGTTTCTTGGTCGCCGGCCTCTATCGCACGATGAATGGGGGCGGCGCCGCGCCAACGCGGAAGTAGCGATGCGTGGACATTGATGCACCCGAACGCGGGCACGTCCAAAATGTTCTTGGGAAGCAGCAGGCCATAGGCAACCACCACCATTACGTCGGGTTTGAGTGCCTGCAGAGCAGCTTCTTCCTCGGGCGATCGCAGGCTGACGGGTTGAAACACGGGAATGGCATGTTCTTGGGCTACCGCTTTGACCGGTGAGGCAGTCAGCTGCTTGCCCCGGCCAGCAGGTCGGTCTGGCTGCGTATAGACGGCTACAACCTGGTGCTCCGAGGCTAATAGTTCTGTGAGGTGTCCTGCTGCGAAAGCTGGGGTACCTGCGAAGACGACCCGTAACGGTGTTGGCATCTGGTCTTTACGCTCTGCGACGCTGCTCTTTTTCAAGTCGCTGTCGGATTCGCTGTCGTTTCAGAGGGCTTAAGTAGTCGACGAAAAGCTTGCCTTGCAAATGATCCATCTCGTGTTGAAGGCAGACGGCGAGTAAGCCAGTCACTGTCTCGTCAATGGTGCTCCCATCGCGATCAAGGGCATGGACGCGGATCGCTTTGGGCCGTTCAACAGATTCGCTAAATCCGGGCACAGACAAGCAACCCTCTTCAAAGCCGTCCAGGGTCTCGTCGATGACTTCTACCTTCGGATTGACAAACACCCGTGGGGTTGATCGATCACTGGAAAGGTCAATGACGATAACCTGCTCGTGGACGTCAATTTGTGACGCCGCCAGTCCGATTCCGTTAGCGTCATACATGGTCTCGAACATGTCATCAATCAGCGTTTGTATTCTCTCATCCACAACCTCAACGCTCGCCGCACGGGTTCGCAGACGCGGATCGGGGAATTCAAGAATTTTTCTGATGGCCATAGTCATCGCTCAGGTATGGGTGTGGATGAAAAAGGTGTCAATTGCACCGTGGGAACCTTGTCAGGCACGAACCGTCGGCGCTCACAGCTTAGTATACCGCTTAGCGGTGATACGCCAATGTATATCGGGTCGTGCGCCAAACGCTTGCTCAAGTAGAGATCGGTGGGCAGCTAACCCGTAAAGGCCAAGCTTATTGGACCCGCACGCAGAATTAGTGCGGTAAAATCATGTCGTTATTTTGGTTACTGAGAATGTGAGTTATGGCCTCGTTATGGCGCATAAAGGAAGCGGCAGCCTCCATAGAGGCTGGCAGTGTGATTGCCTGTCCTGCGGAAGCCGTTTGGG
>CAJWQE010000014.1 GCA_913045375.1 uncultured Halieaceae bacterium
AGCGGCAGTGACAACGATCGCAGTCGTTTGGGTATCCGCTGGCGGATCAATGACAGCGCACTGCTGGGCGAGAGGCTCCGTGCCTGGCATCTGCGTTACTCCCTCACCTTGCACGCCAAACAGTGGGATCGACGCCCGGAATCGGTCTGGCAGTTGGAGCACAGCTTTCGGCTGGACTTTCCCTGGCTGAGCGACCGCCTGTATCTGGCTGGATTTATCGATCACAGCTTTAATGAATCCCTGCCCAAGGGGTTTCCGGCGAACCCGATCGTTGCCGAGGCGCAGCTTGGCTGGCGGATACGCGGTGGCTGGTATGCGGTAGCCGAGTATCGCCTTAACCAATACCGGCGCTCGGATGTGAATAATCTGGCATTAGGGGTGGAGTACCGCCAGCCCTTCTGACCGCCGCTGGCTTTGCGCGGCACGCCCGGCACTTTACAATACGCCCAGTTTTCACAGGGGTATCAATCTCTATGGCTTTTCTCTTGGCGGGTATTTCCGGTTTTCTTGCAGTGGCGCTTGGCGCATTTGGTGCCCATGGGCTGAAACAGCGTCTGTCTGCCGACATGATGGCGGTGTATGAAACGGCAGTGCAGTACCACTTTTATCACACGCTGGCACTGTTGCTGGTTGCGGTGATGTTGCAGCAGGGGGGGCAGAGCGCAGCGCTGCGCGCGTCGGTTTGGTTGTTTGGGCTGGGCATCGTGGTGTTCAGTGGCAGCCTCTACGCACTGGCGATTAGCGGCGTTAAAATTCTGGGCGCGATTACGCCCATCGGTGGTGTGCTGTTCCTGATTGGCTGGGCCTGCCTCGCCTACACCGGCTTCCGGAGTCTGTCATGAGTGAGACTGCGAAGAAAATGCGCCGCATCCGCAGCTTTGTGCTGCGCACCGGGCGGATGACGGAAGGTCAAAAGCGCGCCTACGATCTGCACTGGCCCAGCAAAGGTCTGGAGCTGAAAAACGACGCCATCGTGCTGCCCGAGGTGTTTGGTCGCGACGCGCCCGTAGTGCTGGAAATCGGTTTTGGCATGGGTGACAGTCTTGTTGCCATGGCAGAGCAAAACCCCGAATCGCGCTACCTCGGTATTGAAGTGCATACGCCCGGTGTTGGTAAGCTTTTGGCCGATGTCGAGCGACGGGGCATTCGTAATTTAAAGGTATTTTCTGATGATGCGGTGCAGGTGTTGGAGGATGTCATACCGGTCAACTCGGTTGATCTCATGCAAATCTTTTTTCCCGATCCTTGGCATAAAAAACGGCATCATAAGCGGCGTTTGATTCAGCCTGACTTCGTAAGCCTCGCAGTCTCTAGACTCGCATCCGGCGGTCATATGCATCTGGCAACAGACTGGGAGCCTTACGCCGAGCATATGATGGATGTGTTATCTGCGTCGGAAGCGCTAGAGAATGTGGCTGGTGAGCGACAGTTTTCCCCTCGCCCCGAGTCCCGGCCTGAAACCAAGTTTGAACGCCGAGGCCATCGTTTGGGGCACGGCGTCTGGGACTTACTGTTCACCAAACGCTGAGACGTTGCTAGCCAAAGTACCGTCCAACAACAGCGCCCCTTGCTGAAAGCCCCTCTGCTAACAGCCCTCATTGGGGCGCCAATAAAATGCCTCAACCAGCGCTAAACAAACGCCTCGATAAGTGTGTCGAGGTATTGATAACCTCTAGCGGTGGCTTTGAGCTTGGTCGTGTCCTCTTCCATTAGCCCTCGGCGACGCTGCTCCTCCAAATTCTGGCGAACTACTTCTCGCGAGAGTGCAGTCCTCTTCTCAAATAAGGTCGCGTCAACGCCCTCCTTGAGTCGTAGGGCGTTCATCATGAATTCCGCTGGAAGGTCCGATGGCTCAATGGTCCGCAATAGCTGCGAGTACGGAGTGGTCAGAGGTGCCGCGAATTGTTCAAGGTAATGTTTTGGATGCCGCGTTCGATTGAAACGGTGCACGCCGGTCGCGTCAGTCACTTTGCCATGCGCGCCCGCGCCAATCGCTAGATAGTCACCAAATTGCCAGTAATTAAGGTTATGAATGGATCTCTGTCCCGAGGCACTCCACGCCGAGACTTCGTATTGTGCTATTCCTGCTGCATTGAATAGCGCCTCAGCCTTTTGCTGCATGGGCTCAATTAGGTCGTCTGTCGGCAATAAAGGCGGCGCTGACCAAAACGCGGTGTTGCGTTCAATGGTGAGCTGGTACCACGAGAAGTGATCGATTCCGTGCTCAATCCCGGTGCTAATGTCCTCCAGCCCGTCTTCTATCGTTTGGTCGGGGAGGCCATACATTAAGTCGATATTCAGCCGATCAAAGCCCGCCGATCGTGCCAACGCTATCGCCTTGCTGGCCTCATCTCCCGAATGAATTCGTCCGAGCTTAGACAGGTGCCGCTGGTTAAAACTTTGTACCCCGATACTGAGACGGTTAACCCCAGCGTGTCGGTAGGCGTCATACTTTTGGGCCTCTGCGCTACCCGGATTGCTTTCAAGTGTGATCTCGCAGTGTTCTGCTAACCGAAGTCGCTGCTGGATACCCTCTAGAATCCGCAGAATGGCATCACCTGAGAACAGGCTAGGTGTACCACCCCCGAAAAAGATAGAAACGAGCTCGCGACCTTCTGCCCAGCCAAGTTGCTGATCTAAGTCGTTAAGAAGTGCGTCGACGTAGGGGTTCTCAAGTGAAGGATCAAAGTTCTCATGAGAATTGAAGTCGCAGTAAGGACACTTGCGTTCACACCAAGGAATATGGACGTATAACGCTAGGGGTATGTGCTTAATCACCGAGCTTGCTTGAGTAGCGGCTCAAGTGCCTTGAGCGCCTTGGCGCGGTGACTGACGCGCTGCTTGTCTTCACGGGCCATTTCGGCCGCGGTCGTTGCAGCGTCATCTGGAATAAACAGGGGATCATAACCGAATCCACCTTCACCTTTTGGTGAAAACCCAATGCTGCCATGCCATCGCCCCTCGGCAATGATTGGCATGGGATCTGTTGCTGACTTTACGACAGCGATAACCGCCACATAAAAGGCAGCACGATCCTCGGCTTCCAAACCTTTCATTTCGTCCAGAAGCTTGGTGTTGTTAGCGCTGTCACCCAGACCGGAATAGCGGGCCGAGTAAATGCCCGGCGCACCGCCTAGGGCCGGGACGACGAGACCCGAGTCGTCTGCAATTGCCGGTAAGCCTGTGGCCTCTGATGCATGCCGCGCCTTGATCAGGGCATTTTCAATGAACGACAAGCCTGTCTCATCGGCATCAGTGACATCGTAGTCTCGCTGTGGCGCCACCGTGAGGCCCATATGGTGAAATAGCTCAGAGAATTCGCTGAGCTTTCCTGCGTTATTGCTCGCTAAAACGAACGGCACGCAGCGTCACTCCTGACGCCACAATTGTGTTTTGAAGGTGTAGCTGTAGGTCTTATCGGACCCTTCGGGCGTGAAATCAAATTCAAAAAAGCGGTACTCGCGATCAAGAAACTCGAATGGAACGAGGTAGTAGGTAGCCCGCCCTTCTCGCACCTCTTTTATTTTCATGTCTCCGCCTGTAATGAGATCCCAGGTTCGTCCGGAAATCTCCATGGGTCGCCCCTCGACATCACCCGCATCAGCATCCCTAACGCTCAGGGTTAGCATGGCTTTGTCTTTGCCTCTTGGAATGCCGAATTGAGCGGCAATATCGGCCGTTAAAAAGGTGCTGTAGACAATGCTGTAATGCAATTCGAATTCATCAAATCGCTCTGATTGTTGAGCGCTTGCCAGTGTCGCCCAAAGCAGGCAGCAGACTGCGAAAAGGTATTTCATCGTCGGGTGATCCTGTAACTCGCAGACTTCGCGAACAGATTGGGCCAAAGCTGCGCTAACAGTCCCGCACGTGAAGACATGCGGCGTTCTACGACAACGATATTGAGGTCTTTACAGAGCGTTTCAAAGTCGGCGACCGTACAAAAGTGAATATTGGGCGTATCAAACCAGCTGTAGGGAAGCGCCTTGGTCTTTGGCATTCGCCCACTGAGCAGAAGTGACAGCCGAGATCGCCAGTGCCCAAAGTTAGGAAAGGTCACTATCGCCTCGTTGCCGATGCTGACAATTCGTTCAAGCACGGCGTGGGGCCGCTCGAGCACCTGAAGCGAGTAGGCAATAATCACCGCATCAAAACGGCTCCCTTCGAAGTTAAGCAAGCCATCTTCCATGTCCTGCTGCACGACGCACAAGCCCTTGCTAACAGCGGCAATAATATTCGCAGGGTCAATATCGACTCCTAGGCCCTCAACGCGTTTCTCGGCCTGTAATCGATGCAGTAGCTCCCCGTCGCCACAGCCGAGATCAAGGACCTTGCCGCCCTCAGGCACCCAGGACACGATGGTGTCGATATCACCACGTTGCATCATGTTGCTACCCGTCCCATCCACGCACTGAATAGAGCGAGATAGTTCGCATCGTCCAATAGGAAGGCGTCGTGACCCGCATCAGATTCGATATCCGAGTAGGTCACTCGTTTCTCCGCTGATAGCAACGCGTTGGCCATTTCTTGGGAGCGCGATGGTGCAAATCGCCAGTCAGAGCTGAACGAGATAATTAAAAACTCGGCACTGGCATCTCTCAGGGCTTCGGTTAGATCTCCCTGACCGCGTGCTGACAGATCAAATCGATCCAGCGCCCTTGTCATCAATACATAGGTGTTGGCGTCAAAGCGGCTGACAAACTGACTCCCTTGATACCGAAGATAACTTTCAACCTGAAAAACGGGTTCCTCGTCATCTTGTGGGTCAAAACTTCCCTGTCGCAATTCACGCCCGAAGCGATCGGTCATCTTGTCGGCGGACATATAGGTGAGGTGACCCACCATACGCGCCAGTGCCATGCCCTGCGCCGGGTTAGAGTCGGCCTCCAAGTAATTTCCATCGTGCCACTCAGGGTCTGAAAATATTGCCTGTCGAGCAATCTCATTAAACGCGATGTTCTGTGCTGTAAGACCTGGTGCGGCCGCAATAGCGACACAGTGCGATACCCAGTCTGGATACCGGACCGACCATTCCAGCGCCTGCATACCCCCTAAACTTCCCCCGATGACCGCTGCCCAGTGCTGAATATTCAGGTGCTCAGCCAGTCGTTTCTGAGTTTCGACCCAGTCTGCCACGGTGACTTGGGGGAAGTGAGACCCCCAGGGCTCTCCTGTCGCCTCGCATAGGCTGCTGGGCCCGGTGGAGCCATCGCAGCCACCAATGTTATTGGGGCACACCACAAAAAAGCGATTGGTATCGATAGGTTTACCCGGACCAATCACAGTATCCCACCACCCTGGTTTGGTGTCGCTCTCGGAGTGAAAGCCTGCCGCGTGGTGGTTTCCTGAAAGCGCGTGGCATACCAGCACGGCGTTGCTTCCGTCAGCAGAAAGTTCGCCGTAGGTCTCGTAGATAAGTTCGAAACCATCAAGTACCTCACCGGATTCGAGATACAGGGGCTCGGGGAAGTGCGCACGCTGCGGGCTCACTACGCCGACACTGTTTTTTAGATTGGTTTGCGTCATCGCTACTAGATTCCGATGACGAACCGCGGCATTCCCACGGCAACTGCCATGTGACCTAGCGAGACTCGTACAACGTTGAGCGCTATAAACAAAATAATCGGCGAGAAATCCAACCCTCCCATAGGCGGTAAAACTTGTCTTAATGGCGCCATGACAGGCTCGGTAAGCTCCCAAATAAACTCAACGGCGGGATGTGAGCTTTGCGGAGCTAAGAAACTCACGACGATCATCGCAATGACACTGTAGAAGATGATGCTGACCAACAGTCCTGCAGCGCCGAGTGCGCTCCAGATGAGTGCTTGCAGAACATTGAAGGCATCCAATTGACCCACTAGTCCGAGCATCAGCGCGATAAACACCACCTGTATGAGTATCAGTGCGAGCAGCGCGCCGGGGCTGAATCGATTGCCACTTGGCAGAAGGCGTGACAGGGGCAGCACGATGACATTCGTCACGCGCCTGAGTGTCATTGATATGGGGTTGTAGCCACTCACCCCGCACAGCTGAGCAAGGAATCGCACAGCGATCAGGAGCATGGCAAGGCTGAAGAGTGGCTGAACGATGGTCATGCCGATATCGGTTAATGCACTGTTCATGCACCAAACTCCTTACTTAGTTCCAACGAGCGACGGGCAGCTGCCTGTGTTGCCTGCGCTACAATGCCTCGAATATCGGCTGCCTCAAAGGCCTGAATGGCTTGCTCGGTCGTACCCCCCGGACTTGTGACATTCTTGCGCAGTGTCGCCGCATCCTCGCTACTGAGGCTCGCTAGCCGCGAAGCGCCCAGCGCAGTTTGAAGGGCGAGTTTACGAGCACTCTCACCGTTCATACCAAGGGCAATGGCGGCGTCTGTAAGGCTTTCAATAAACAGGAAGAAATACGCCGGCCCACTGCCAGATATGGCCGTTACAACATCGAGGTCAGACTCGTTCTCAACCCAAACACATTGCCCCACACTCGACATGACGCGCTCGGCGAGTGCTTTACCCTCAGCTGAACCCGCCTCTCTACTGGCGAATAGTCCTGTCATTCCCTCGCCAACCAGGGCGGGGGTATTGGGCATGCAGCGGATGATATGCCCGGTATCTGAAAGGCCCAACAACGCAGCCAGCGATTCAGCATTGATACCAGCAACGATCGATAGAACTAACGAGTGAGTCCCCAGCTGTCCCGCCAGGGGTTGCAGTGCGGCTTTGGTAATTTGCGGTTTGATGGCAAGCACGATCAAGTCAGCCAATAGCGCCTCGCCCGGGGCACTATCGAATATGTGTTCGATACCCGCCCGACGTGCGTTGTCCTGCGCTGCGGCCGAGGGGTCTACCACGGAGAGGTTGGTGGCACTGAATCCATTGTAGAGCAGCCCACCATAAATGGCACGGGCCATATTGCCACCACCGATAAAGGTAACCGTAGGTTGAGTCACGCGCTGTTTCCCCTGAAGTCGTTCCTAAGTATACCGCGCGCCGAAGATATCTGTGCCAATTCGGACCATCGTGGATCCCTCGGCGATCGCCGCTTCCATATCCGCCGACATTCCCATCGATAGCTCCGTCATTTCTATGGGCAAGCCCTCCATGTTGAGCAGATCTGAGATTCGTCCAAACTGCTCGCGTTGGCGAGAGAGCTCTGAGCACGGGGCAGGAATGGCCATGATCCCCCGAAGATCGAGTCGATCGAAGTTGTGAATAGTGGTTGCTAGCTCCAGTAATTCATCGCTTGAGACAACGCCAGATTTACTCGCTTCAACCGGCATATTCACCTGAATGCAGACCTTTAGCGGTGCTCTCTCATCGGGCCGTTGTGCATTTAACCGCTGTGCAATTTTCAGCCTGTCTATAGAGTGGATCCAATCGAAATGTTCCGCGACCTGTCGCGTTTTATTCGATTGTAATGGGCCTAGAAAATGCCAGGTAATGTCCAGATCGCTGCATTGGATGCACTTTTCGACCGCCTCTGTGACGTAGTTTTCACCGAAATCCGAAATGCCGGCATGAAATGCTGCTCGGACGTCCTCGACCGGTTTTGTTTTACTCACGGCGATCAAACGAATGTCACCTGCCACTCGATTTACCGCGTCTGCAGCAGAGGATATTCGGCTTTTGACCTGTGATATGTTGCTATGTAATTCAGAGTGATCCATGGTTGTATTTTACGTGGGTGTTTCCCCTGCAGAAACCACATAATGGTGGCTAGACCGTTAGTGGCTGTTCTGTAGCCAGCTTTCCAAAATGATCGAAGCGGCTAAATCGTCAATAGGGTGCGTTGCGTAATCGCCTTTATGCCCCATCTCACGGGCCCGCGACTTAGCTTCTTTGGAGCTGAAACGCTCGTCATGCAGTACAACGTCGAGTTGTAAGCGGCCATTTAACTGTCGTGCAAAGCGTGAGGCTTTATAGGAGAGTTCTGTGGCCTGCCCTGACTCGTCGATCGGGTTGCCAACGACGAGGCTATCAGGCTGCCATTCTTCTATTAGCGCAACGACGGCGTCCCAATTGGGCTTGCCATTGTTGGCGGACAGAATCGTCAGTGGGCGGGCCTCGTTTGTCAGGGTGTTTCCAACCGCGACACCAATATTCGAAAGGCCGAAATCAAAGCATAAAAGCGTAGAGACTGAACTCACCTAGCTGTGACCTGCTTGCTGTGTCAGTAGGTGGATATCAATGCCAAGGAGTTTCCCCGCTGCGGCAAACTTTTCCGTCACCTGAGTATTGAATAGGACGTCTCGGCTTGCCGGCGTGGTCAGCCAGCTATTCTCTGCAATCTCCTGCTCGAGCTGCCCAGCAGACCAGCCCGCGTAGCCCAGTGTCACCACATGCTGATCAGGACCCGTTCCTGAGGCAATATCAACCAGCACATCTTTTGATGTTGTTAGCCAGACTTCATCATTTACCTTCAGCGTCGCGTCGTAGGTGACGCCCGGCGAATGAAGAACGAACCCCCGGTCCACTTTCACCGGGCCTCCCGCCAAAACGGCAACCTCATCGTGACTCAGTAGCGGCTGGATGTTTAGGTGCTCGAAAATATCGGCAAGCTGAAGATCTAATGGTTTGTTTATCACAATGCCCATCGCACCCGCTTCACCATGTTCACAAATATAGGTGACCGTGCTTTTGAAAAAGCCCGATTCGATGACAGGCGTTGAAATCAAAAACTGCCCTCTCAGCGAGTCGGTGGTTCGTTGGACATCCATCGTAATAAAACTTCTTTCCTCAAGGGCGAAACTGCCACGTTCTGACGATCTCTAGTGTATCGCCTTGCGCGCTCAAAGCGGGTGGGAATGGCGGGTAAGGCGCCGCATCCTGGACCGTTTTTATCGCAGCGCGATCCAAATGGGGAAACCCGGAGTACTCAAGCACCGTGACGATAACCGCTATCGACTGGGGAGCCAGGGCTGAGATGAACAGCGTGGTTGAAATAGCAATGGCCAGCATGCCGTGCAGTAGCGGGGACACACCCGTTCCCACTGACATATTGCCAGAAACGCCATAATTAACGTCCACGCGACTCCGAGACTTCTCGCTCGATACACGCGATGAGCTGTTCAGCAATTTGTGTGTTCTTCGCTCGGTCGATTTCGCGCATGCAGGTTGGGCTGGTGACATTGATCTCGGTGAGATAGTCGCCAATGATATCGAGCCCTACAAACAGTAATCCTTTCTCGCGAAGCGTCGGACCTACCTGTTCGGCAATCCAGCGATCGCGATCTGACAGCGGTTGCACGATACCAGAGCCCCCGGCCGCAAGGTTGCCTCGGTTTTCGCCGGCCATCGGAAGTCGCGCGAGGCAGAAGGGAACCGCTTCACCGTTAATCATCAACACGCGCTTGTCACCGTCTTTGATCGCAGGCAGATACTGCTGCGCCATGATGGTGACGCCACCATTATCAGTCAGTGTCTCCAGAATAACGTTGAGGTTTGGGTCGTTTTCTTTGACACGAAAAATAGACTGTCCACCCATGCCGTCAAGAGGCTTGAAAATGACATCGCCGTGCTCAGCGTGAAAGGCCTTAAGAGCGGTAGGATCTCGGGATACCAATAAGGGTGGGCAGCACTCCGGGAATTGCGTCGCAAATAGCTTCTCATTGCAGTCTCGAAGACTAGCGCAGCGGTTGACGATCAGGGTGCCCCGTCGTTCAGCATCCTCAAGTAGCTGAGTTGTGTAGAAAAACTCCATGTCAAAGGGCGGGTCTTTGCGCATCAGAACCACGTCAAGCGTCGATAGCGAGGCGTCGTAACGTTCACCCATTGCGTACCAAGCGGTGTCGTCGTCATAAACCGTCAGTGACCTTAGCGAGGCCATGGTCTCACCATTCTTCACAGTGAGATCAGCTTGTTCAAGGTAGGTGAGTTGGTGACCAGCAGCACTCGCCGCTCGAAGCAAGCCGAGCGTTGTGTCTTTCTTTGTATTGATGGTGGCGATGGGATCCATCAAAACCCCGATACGTAAAGCCATGCTGATTTCACTCACGAATGATGTTTGCTCTCGAGATTCTGATTCGAGGGCGGTTACGGTTCAAGCGTTTATATCGCCCCAACGCGCACCAAGGATGCTGAGGGCGACCAGTGGCGCTGTCTCGGTTCTCAACACACGGGGACCCAGCCGTAGGGAAGAAAAGCCATTCTCCGACGCCAGTGTCAGCTCCGAGGGCGCGAGGCCACCCTCCGGCCCAATCAGCAGGGCAATGCTTGCGGGTCGATCATGCAATGCATGGGGTGTTGCCTCAGGGTCCAACACCAACTTGCAGTCAGCCTCGACGTCGGACAGCCACTGGGACAGAGTTGTAGGCGCTGCTACCTCAGGAACAACGGCACGACCGCTTTGCTCACAGGCGCTGATGACTATTTGCTGCCAGTGCTCCTGCTTCTTTTGCCAACGCTCGGGCGACAGACGTACATCAACGCGTTGGCTCAGTATTGGCATGATGGAGGTAACGCCCAGCTCGGTAGCTTTCTTAATGGCCCACTCAAAGCGATCGCCTTTAGACACGGCTAGGGCCAGACAGGTGTTCAGTGACGACTCAGTTTCTGCCGGCTCGATGCTATCGATGAGTACCGATACCTGATGTTTGGTGGCGGAGACTATAGCGCCTTGATAGTTGTTGCCGTCTCCGTTGAATACAGACAGACGGTCACCCGTTTTCACTCGTAATACCCGGGCGAGGTGGTGACTAGCACGATCATCAAGATCGCACCGCTGGTCAATTGTTATGGGTCGTGATGAGTAAACTCGGTAGCTGCGCATAGTGCGGAAGCTTAACAGCTACCGAGTTCGAGGGTTTAGTACTTGTAGCTGTCGTTCTTGAAGGGGCCGTCGACGCTGACACCAATGTAATCGCCTTGCTGATCAGTCAGCTTGGTCATAACCCCGCCAAATCCTTCTACCATCAGCGCTGCGACTTGCTCATCGAGATGCTTAGGCAGCACCTCCACGGTGATGGCACCGGCTTTTTCAGCCGCAGGAAGATCGGCAAATCGCTTTGCGTACAAGTGGATCTGGGCGAGTACCTGATTTGCAAAGGAGCCGTCCATAATGCGCGATGGATGACCTGTCGCATTACCCAGGTTCACAAGACGACCCTCAGCAAGCAGCAGCAAGTGGTCGTTGGTATCGCGATCACGATAGATCTTATGTACCTGAGGCTTGACCTCTTCCCACTCCCAATTCTCGCGCATGTAAGCCGTGTCGATTTCATTATCGAAGTGGCCGATATTACACACGACCGCACCAGGCTTGAGTGCGCGCAGCATCGCCGCATTACAGACATCAACATTGCCCGTTGCTGAACACAAGAGATCTGTCTGTCCCAGCAATTGGGTGTCAATGCATGCGTCAGTGCCGTCGTTCACACCGTTAATGAAAGGTGAGACAACTTCATAGCCATCCATGCAGGCCTGCATGGCGCAAATAGGATCACACTCGGTCACGCGGACAATCATGCCCTCTTGACGAAGCGATTGCGCTGACCCCTTGCCCACATCTCCATAGCCCAGGACTAAAGCGCGCTTGCCAGCCAGCAAGTGGTCGAGACCACGCTTGATTGCGTCGTTTAAACTGTGGCGGCAACCGTATTTGTTGTCGTTTTTTGACTTCGTGACGGCATCGTTCACGTTGATCGCTGGTACTTTGAGCGATCCATCCTCGAGCATGTCATACAGGCGATGCACGCCTGTGGTCGTCTCTTCAGTGATGCCATGAATGCGCTCCAGCATCTCGGGGTATTTCTCGTGCAGCATGGCGGTCAAGTCGCCACCATCATCGAGAATCATGTTCGCTTCCCAGGGCTTACCGTCCTGTAGGATGGTCTGCTCGATACACCACTCATACTCCGGCTCTGTCTCGCCCTTCCATGCGAAAACAGGAACACCCCGGGCAGCTATTGCGGCGGCGGCGTGATCCTGAGTGGAAAAAATGTTGCAACTTGACCAGCGGACTTCGGCACCTAAATCGACCAGCGTTTCAATCAGTACACCTGTTTGAATGGTCATGTGGATACAGCCGAGAATTTTCGCGCCTGCAAGGGGCTGCTCATCACGTAAACGCTCGCGCAGTGTCATCAGTGCGGGCATCTCGGTCTCTGCAATCGCCAGCTCACGACGACCCCATTCGGCGAGCGTGATGTCAGCGACTTTGTAGTCAGAAAAGGTTGCTAAATCGATGGCAGTGGTCATAAAAACCTCCTTAAAGCCGTAATTACTTAAATTCCTGCCGCAGCGCGTAGTGCATCGGCTTTGTCTGTTCGCTCCCATGTGAAGTCCGCTTGCTCTCGGCCGAAGTGGCCATAGGCTGCGGTGGGGCGATAGATGGGTCGTTTCAGGTCAAGCATATTGATAAGACCTTTTGGTCGAAGATCAAAGTGTGTTCTTACCAGATCGATGATCGTGCTCTCGGCGACCTTAGCTGTGCCGAAGGTATCGATGGATATAGATGTGGGCTCTGCAACCCCAATAGCGTAAGAGACCTGAATTTCGCAGCGATCAGCAAGGCCAGCAGCCACGATATTTTTAGCGACGTAACGACCTGCGTAGGCAGCTGAGCGGTCTACTTTGGACGGATCCTTACCGGAGAAAGCACCACCACCATGGCGCGCCATACCGCCATAAGTGTCGACAATAATCTTCCGTCCCGTAAGCCCGCAGTCGCCCATTGGGCCACCAATGATGAACTGACCGGTGGGGTTGATGTGATATTTGGTGTCATCAGAGAGCCACTCACTAGGAAGCACTGCCTCAATGATCTCGCGTTTCACAAAGGCCCTGAGCGCTTCCTGTTCGATATCAGGGGAGTGTTGTGTGGATAGAACAACTGCGTCTACCGCGACAGGCTTCCCGTCCTCGTAGCGCACTGAAATCTGACTTTTTGCATCTGGGCGCAAAAAGTCGGCAGCACCCGAGCGGCGCAGCTCCGCCTGTTTTTCAACCAAGCGATGCGAGTAGTAAATCGGCGCTGGCATCAATGTATCGGTTTCGTTAGCTGCGTAGCCAAACATGAGGCCTTGGTCGCCTGCGCCCTGATTGGCCTCATCGGCCTCGTGCGTACCCATCGCAATATCCGCAGACTGGAGGCCAATTGCGTTTATCACGGCACAGGTATTGCCATCAAAACAGACGTCCGAGCTGTCGTAGCCAATATCGCAAATAACTTTCCGCACTGCGCTTTCAATTTCGCCGGGCGTCACAGTCGCCGAGGAGGTGACTTCACCAGCCACAACTGCCATGCCAGTCTTGACCAGCGTCTCCACCGCAACACGCGCGTTTGGATCCTTTGTTAGGTAGAGGTCTAGGATGGCGTCTGATACTTGGTCAGACACTTTATCCGGATGTCCTTCTGATACCGATTCCGAAGTAAATAATGCGTACGAACTCACAGGTAAATCCCCCGATCTGATTTCGACGCATCATATAAAGATATCTTTATATGTCAATGTTTAGGCATTTGAGTTTTTTACAAAACTCGGACAACTCCCAAGTCATTACTGATGAGGAGGACATCGGCAGGCCGATGCGCAAAGATGCCGTTGCACACAACACCCGTCATATTGTTGATCGCGGATTCGAGTTCGAGTGGGTCGGTGATGATGAGTCCGTGAACATCGAGGATGATATTACCGTTGTCGGTGACAACACCCTCACGCCACACGGCATCGCCCCCTAGACTATTTAGTGCGTCTCGGACCAATGTGCGCGCCATGGGAATCACCTCAACCGGCAAGGGGAATCTGCCTAACGTAGTCACCAATTTGCTGCTGTCGGCGATGCAAATAAATTCGTTGGCCTTTGCGGCTGCGATCTTCTCGCGCGTGAGCGCAGCGCCACCGCCTTTGATAAGAAAACCGTCTTGCGTGGCTTCGTCGGCGCCATCGACATAGACATCGACACGATCGACAGCATTCAAGTCCTGCACCTCGAAGCCGAGCTCAAGCAACAGGGCGGATGAGCGCTCAGAGCTTGAAACCGTGGTCTTTATTCTGTCGCGTAATTTCGGCAACTCTGCGATGAAGCATTCGGCCGTGCTCCCAGTGCCAATCCCTAGAATAATGTCGTTGCCTTGATGGCTTTCGACTCGATTAATGGCTTCCTTGGCTACTGCCTGCTTCAGGGCATGCGCGTCCATGATGGTTCCTTTTTTGCACTATTGTGGTTGTGCCTCACGCGATGGAGAACACCTTGCCTGGATTGAGAATACCGTCCGGATCAAAAATCGCCTTGATCGCGCGCATAGCATCGATTTCTGAGTCAGATTTGCTATAGCCGAGATAGGGCGCTTTGAGCGTGCCAACGCCATGTTCGGCTGAGACACTGCCCCCTAGCGCCTTTATCGCATCAAAAATGTCCGTGGAGACCACACTACATCGTGCTTTGAACTCCTCAATCTGCAGGTACTCGGGTTTCAAAATATTCAGGTGGAGATTGCCGTCACCAATATGGCCGTACCAAACCACTTCCCAGTCGGGGTAGTTCTTGTGAACCACTTCATCGACAGCTGCCAGTAGCTCAGGAACCTTTGATACGGTCGAGGAGATATCATTCTTATAAGGCGTCCACTTCGAAATGGTTTCCGATATGTCCTCGCGAAGCCGCCACAAGGCCCTTGCTTGAGCCACACTTTGGCTCATTACGGCATCGATCACCCAGCCCTCTTCCATGCACTGCTCTACCGCCTCAAAGACTTGTGCATCGGTCAGGTCATTCTCGCGCTCGAACTCGACCAAGGCATAGAACGGTGTGCGAGTCTCGAACGGGCGTGCGACCCCCGCATGGTCAACCACCTTAGAGACTGCAAGCTCTGAGAAAAACTCATAGGCCAGTAGGGGCGTTGTCGATTGAATGCGGTCTAATACGGTCATGATCGCGCTCATATCACTTAGACCCAATACCAAAACGGTGGGGTCTTTGGGTGGCGCTGTGAGCTTGAGGGTTGCTTCGGTGATAAAGCCGAGAATGCCCTCTGATCCGATAAACAGGTGACGAAAGTCGAGCCCGGTATTGTTTTTCATCAGACCTTTATTGAGCTCGAGCACCTCACCTTTGCCGGTTACCACTGTTAAGCCAGCAACCCACTCTCGGGTCATGCCGTAACGAATGACATTGATACCACCGGCATTAGTTGCAATGTTGCCACCGATTTGACTTGAGCCACTCGATGCGAAGTCGACCGGATAAAACAAATCTGCATCTCTAGCAGCCTGTTGTACGTTTTGGGTGATAGCTCCAGCGCCTACGGTCACAGTGCGGTCCGTCAGATTAACAGGCGAGATGGCGTTCATCTTATCCATCGACACTACAACCTCGCCATTTGCTGCGCATGCACCACCGCTCAGGCCTGTTCTACCGCCCGACGGGACGAGCGCGAATTGACAGCGTCGGGCGCATTCGACAACGGCCACTACATCGGCAGTATCTCGGGGAAATACGATAGCTGTCGGAGCCGGTGGCGTGAAACGGGTCCAGTCCTGACCGTAGGTCTCGAGTGATGCGGGGTCGACAGCCACCTGCTCCGGAGTCAGTACCGCACTCAACTCCTGAATAATGTCTATTGACGATCCGGTCACACTGAACTCCATAAAGACAATGGGCGTAATGTTACCATCTGCGCCCCACGCCTTGACACCAAGTCAGAGACTCGATGAAACAACAATCGTTACAAAAGTCCAAAATTAAATTCTTACTGCTTGAAGGCATTCACCCAAGTGCGCTTGATGCATTGGCCAAGGCGGGTTACGACAACGTCGTGTGCTACCCAAAGGCGCTTCCCACTGAAGAGCTGATGGCAGAGATCAGAGATGCTCACTTTGTGGGCATTCGATCTCGGACCCAGCTGAGTGCCGAGGTGATTGAGGCAGCGCCGCGTCTTGTCGCCATTGGTTGCTTTTGTATTGGTACAAACCAGGTCGACCTGGAAGCGGCCTCTCGCAACGGTATTCCCGTATTCAATGCGCCCTTCTCAAACACGCGAAGTGTGGCAGAGCTGGTGATGGCCGAAGTCATTCTTTTATTGCGAGGGGTGCCACAGCGAAGTGCTGCCGCGCACAGAGGTCAGTGGCAAAAGACCGCTGAGGGTTCACATGAGTGTCGCGGGAAGACACTGGGCATTATTGGTTACGGCAATATCGGCATGCAGCTCGGCGTAATCGCAGAAGGCCTCGGTATGAAGGTGATCTACTTTGATGTTGAGTCAAAGCTCCCGCTGGGTAATGCGCAACCCAAGGCAACCTTGTCCAGTCTTCTAGAGGACGCTCATGTTGTGAGCTTGCACGTGCCTCAGCACGCCAGCACGGAGTTGTTGATAGGGAGTAACGAAATAGCGAAGTTGCGACAGGGCGCTATGCTCATTAACGCGTCACGTGGCAACGTGGTCGACCTAGACGCCTTGGCCGAGGCACTTCGATCGGGGTGCATTGGCGGAGCGGCGATAGACGTGTTTCCGGTGGAGCCACGTTCGAACAATGATGAATTTCTCTCGCCACTTCGAGGCCTCGATCAATGCATCCTGACGCCCCACATTGGCGGTTCCACTGAAGAAGCCCAAGAGAACATTGGTGTTGAGGTGGCGGAGAAGCTGACGCGATACAGCGACAACGGAACAACTACCTCGGCAGTCAATTTCCCCGAAGTAGCCCTACCCGAGCACGATGGTAAGCATCGGTTACTTCACGTTCATCAGAATATTCCGGGCGTTATGAGTGCGATCAACCAGGTGTTCAGTGAGAACAACGTGAACGTCAGTGGGCAGTATCTTCAAACTATGGGTGACACGGGTTACGTGGTCATCGACATCGAGGCGGATTACTCAAAAGCCTTAATTACGAGCTTGACGGCGATCGAAGGTACCTTGCGAACACGGGTACTCTTCTAGCATTCGTTTCAGTTTGTTTTAGGTCTCGCGTGTTATCAGGTCTTGTTCGATAAAACGCCCGGCATTGCACCTCATTCGAAGTAAAAGTTTGCAATAAAAATTGGCGAGTTCGCGGCTTTTAATCGTCAATCCATGCGATCATTAGCGCCGCTCACTCGCAACCCAATTGAGGACCTCGTTTTGCAGGAAGTTAATGGCTCAACCGTAACTCGACAGCACGCAGCAAACGCCATTAGAGCGCTCTCCATGGATGCTGTTCAGAAAGCTAATACAGGACACCCTGGCGCCCCCATGGGGATGGCAGACATCGCTGAAGTCTTGTGGACCGGGTATCTGAAATACAATCCCGCTAATCCTGACTGGGCAGACCGGGATCGCTTCGTGCTCTCCAATGGGCACGGCTCTATGCTGATTTATTCGCTGTTGCACCTCACCGGTTTTGACCTGTCGATAGACGACATCAAAGACTTCCGTCAGTTGCACAGCAAGACGCCCGGACACCCCGAATATGGTTACACCCCGGGTGTTGAAACCACCACCGGGCCGCTAGGCCAGGGTCTCGCCAATGCCGTTGGTATGGCGGTTGCAGAAAAGCTCATGGCCGCTCGCTTCAACAAAGAAGGTCACCGGGTTGTCGATCACCGCACCTGGTGTTTTGTTGGTGACGGCTGCTTGATGGAGGGTATTAGTCATGAGGCCTGTTCACTGGCGGGCACCCTGGGTTTAGGGAAGCTCAATGTCGTTTATGACGATAACGGGATCTCAATCGATGGAGAAATCGAGGGCTGGTTCACCGATGACACGCCCGCTCGGTTTGAAGCCTACGGTTGGCACGTCGTTCGCGACGTTGATGGCCATGATCCGGACGCAGTTGCAGCTGCGTTTGACGAGGCAGTTGGTGAAACGTCACGCCCGTCTCTCATTTGTTGCAAGACAACGATTGGTAAAGGCAGTCCCAACAAGGAAGGCACAGAGTCCTGTCATGGAGCACCCCTGGGTGCGGACGAAATCGCTCTGACGCGTGAGGCCCTGGGCTGGGGCCATGACCCGTTTGTCGTGCCTGACGATGTTTATGCGCACTGGGATGCACGTACTTCCGGTGCCGAGGCTGAGGCCGCTTGGCAGTCGCTGTTTGATGCCTACAAGCGCGATTGTCCTGAGCTCGCCGACGAGTTTCAGCGGCGGATGGCTGGCGAGTTACCAGCAGAATTTTTAACCGGTGTGGATGATTTCATCGCACAGTGTGTTGCGAACGAGTCCGATGTTGCATCACGTAAGGCTTCGCAGCAGGCGATTGCAGCAATTGCACCTACATTGCCTGAGCTACTGGGTGGCAGCGCTGATTTGGCGGGTTCAAACCTCACATTGTGGCCCGGTGCTACCGGTGCCGATGCATCGGATGCCGAGGGCAACTACATTTATTACGGCGTTCGGGAATTCGCCATGGCAGCCATGATGAATGGCATTGCACTGCACGGTGGATTCATTCCCTACGGTGGCACTTTCCTTATCTTCATGGAATACGCGCGAAATGCGGTTCGCATGGCGGCGCTCATGAAACAGCGCGCTATTTACGTCTTTACCCACGACTCGGTGGGCTTGGGTGAGGACGGTCCAACGCATCAGCCGGTAGAGCAGTTAACGGCGATGCGATCAACACCCAACCTAGATACCTGGCGCCCCTGCGACACGGTTGAGTCCGCTATTGCATGGAAGCAAGCGATCCTGCGAAGTGATGGACCTTCAGCCCTGGTATTTTCTCGTCAAACCCTGCCGCATCAGATCGGGGCGGCTGAGCGTGTTTCCGATGTCACGCGCGGTGCTTATATCCTCAGAGAGGAGCAAGGTGAGCTCGAGGCAGTCGTCATTGCGACCGGTTCGGAGGTTGCACTTGCGATCGAGGCGGCTGAGAAGCTGTCCGCTGCAGGTCGCGGCGTTCGCGTAGTGTCTATGCCATGTGCCGAGGTATTCCAGCGACAGGATGTTGAATACCGTGAATCAGTACTGCCCAGCCATCTTCTGGCGCGAGTCGCCGTTGAGGCCTCTCACCAAGATTGGTGGTACAAGTACGTCGGCCTTGATGGCCGAGTGGTTGGCATGAATTCCTTCGGTGAATCTGCGCCAGGGCCTGTACTCATGAAGGAGTTTGGTTTCACGGTCGAGAACGTCATCGAAGCAGTTGAGGATGTGATTCTCAGCTAATGACCGCTGTTGGTATCAACGGCCTTGGACGCATCGGCCGGCTTCTCGCTCGTCGGATGTATGAGCGCGATGACGCGAGGCACGCTCTTGAGCTGGTCATGTGCAATGAGGTTGCAGACGTCGAAACCGTCGTGCACCTACTCAAATACGATTCCACACACGGGCGGTTCTCCTACCCTGTCGCTTTCGACAAAGTTGGACTGCAAATCGCTGATCGTCCCACTCGTTTAAGCCATGAGACTGAGCCATCAAACGTGCTCTGGGGCGATCGTGGAGTCGATATTGTTATTGATTGCACGGGGACTGAGTTCACCCGCGCATCGGCTTCGGCGCATCTAGGCAACGGGGTCAGTAGGGTACTGCTCTCGCAGCCCGCCAGTATTGATGTCGACAGCACCATTATTTGGGGCCTGAACCACAGCTTACTGACGCCTGATATGTCCGTTATCTCGGCTGGATCTTGCACCAGTAATGCGTTGATGCCGGTGCTCTCGGTGATTGATAGGGCATTTGGCATTAACGCAGGTATCGTCACCACGATCCATTCTGCGATGAATGATCAGCCCGTCATTGATGCGTATCACCACACTGATCTAAGGAAGACCAGAGCGGCCTTTAACTCGGTCATTCCCGTTGAGACGGGCTTGGCGCAGGGGGTTGAGCGTTTCTTTCCTCACCTATCAGGCAAAATTAGTGCTCGTGCACTGCGTGTACCCACGCTCAACGTGTCGTCACTCGATGTCGTCCTATCTGTCGATAAGAGCACCTCGGCTCATGAGGTCAACGCGGTAATAAGCGAGTCAAGCGATGATTTTGATGGTGTGCTAGCAGTTAACACGGAGCCACTGGCGTCCTGTGACTTTCTTGGAGCGGAAGCGTCGAGCATCGTTGATACGACGCAAACACAGGTATCGAACGACCGTCTGATCAAGCTGATGATTTGGTTTGATAATGAGTGGGCATTCGTTAACCGCATGGTTGATATCGTCCTTCGTCTGTCGGATTTTGTGGCCGAAGAGTCATCCAGCTAGCAGACTAAAACGAATTCAAGATATAAACGAAAAGGGGTTAATTATGCTGTCGATGGACCAGCTTTCGCTCGCAGGGAAACGCGTTCTGATTCGAGAGGATCTCAATGTTCCGCTGCGCGATGGGCGAGTAGCGAATGACGCTCGCTTACGAGCTGCGGTTCCAACGATTGAGGCTGCGGTTGCGGCTGGTGCAGGCGTTATCCTGATGTCGCATTTGGGTAGGCCCGTTGAAGGTGAGGCCTCCGACGAGTTCTCGCTGTCACCCGTTGCCGATGCGCTGTCTGCGCTGCTGGGCCTGCCGGTCACGCTCAAGTCCGAGTGGCCGACCGATGCGCCACAGGCAGGTGACGTCTGGCTGCTAGAAAACGTTCGTTTTAATGTCGGCGAGAAGGCGAACAGCGACGAGTTGGCGAAACGTTACGCGGGTCTTTGCGATGTATTTGTCATGGACGCCTTCGGCACGGCTCACCGCGCGCAAGCATCGACGCACGGAGTTGCTAAATTTGCTCCTCAAGCCTGCGCTGGCCCGTTGCTAGCGGGAGAGCTTGATGCTCTCAGTCGCGCCCTGAGTGAACCCGCGTCACCGATGGTGGCCGTTGTTGGGGGCTCGAAAGTGTCGACTAAGCTGGCCGTCCTGGAGCGCCTGTCTGAGCTATGTGACCAGCTACTGGTCGGAGGCGGGATTGCTAACACGTTCTTGGCGGCGGCGGGCTATCCAGTGGGCAAGTCGCTCTACGAGCCTGATCTTATTCCGACAGCGCGAGCGTTAATGGCCAAGACGCATATTCCCTTACCGATTGATGTTGTGGTCGCAAAGGAGTTTAGCGAGACAGCTGAAGCAACGGTTAAGCTGGCGGCTGACGTCTCAGCGGACGACATGATTTTAGATGTGGGTCCTCTGTCGCAAGCGCAGATGTCCGACGTCTTGTTGGCTGCTGGGACGATCCTGTGGAACGGTCCCGTGGGCGTCTTTGAGTTTCCTGCCTTTGCCGAAGGAACTCGGGCATTGGCCTCAGCTGTCGCCAATAGCTCGGCATTCTCGCTGGCGGGAGGGGGCGATACGCTCGCTGCCATCGATGAATTCGATATCGCGAACCGCGTTTCGTATATTTCGACAGGTGGCGGTGCGTTTTTAGAGTTTGTAGAGGGCAAAGAGCTACCCGCTGTTGCCATCTTGTACGAACATCAGGATCAGTGACCAGGGCTAGAGGAACATAATATGGCACTAATAAGCATGAGGCAGTTACTGGATTACGCTGCGGAGCATCAGTTCGGTGTGCCGGCCTTTAACGTCAATAATCTCGAGCAAACTCGCGCCATTATGGAGGCTGCTGCTCACTGCGATGCTCCCGTCATCATGCAAGCCAGTGCCGGTGCGCGGAAGTATGCCGGTGCCCCGTTTCTGCGGGCGATGATGGATGCGGCAGCGACCGAATTTCCGGATGTGCCCATTGTGGTTCACCAGGACCACGGGACGTCTCCCTCTGTTTGTCAGCGATCCATACAGCTGGGATTTACCTCGGTAATGATGGACGGGTCATTGGGAACTGATGGCAAGACTCCCATGGATTACGACTACAACGCGCAGGTGACAGCGCAGGTAGTAGAGATGTCACACGCTTGCGGAGTGTCGGTTGAGGGTGAGCTTGGTTGCCTAGGCTCGTTAGAAACCGGCGAGGCGGGCGAGGAAGATGGGGTCGGCGCCGCAGGGAAGTTGACGCACGATCAAATGCTCACTGATCCCGATGAGGCCAAGCAGTTTGTTGCTGATACCGGTGTCGATGCTCTGGCCATTGCCTGTGGCACAAGTCACGGTGCCTACAAGTTCACGCGCCCGCCCACTGGGGACATTCTCGCGATCGATCGGATTAAGGCGATTCACGCCAGCATTCCGGATACGCACTTGGTGATGCATGGCTCGTCTGCGGTGCCGCAGGATTGGCTAGCGATCATTAACGAATACGGAGGCCAAATTCCCGAGACCTATGGCGTACCGGTTGAGCAGGTGGTCGAGGGCATTAAGCACGGTGTCCGCAAGGTCAACATCGATACCGATTTACGATTGGCGTCAACGGGGGCGATTCGCCGCTTCCTTGCAGAGAATCCCGCTGAGTTCGACCCGCGGAAGTACTTCAAGGAGAGTCTCATTGCGATGCGCGATATTTGCATTGCCCGATACGAGGCCTTCGGCTGTGCCGGGCATGCATCCAGAATAAAGCCGCTGTCCTTGGCTGAAATGCAGGAGCGCTACAACGCGGGGAGTATTTAGCAGCGCGAGGCGGCGCGGCAGTTAATATTCGCGTAAACTTCGCGTTTTGCCGCTATGCCGCTTGCGATGACAGACCCCTACATCGAGAAAATTCTCAACGCCGACGTGTACGACGTCGCCGCTCAGACACCGTTGACGCAAGCGCCGACGTTATCCGAGCGGATGGGCTGTGACGTGCGATTAAAGCGGGAGGACCTTCAGCCAATCTTCAGCTTCAAGTGCCGTGGCGCTTACAACAAAATGGCATCGCTGTCGGATGAGGAGCGTGCCCGCGGTGTGGTTGCCGCCTCTGCGGGTAATCATGCACAGGGTGTCGCCCTCGCCGCGCAGAAGCTTGGTGTACAGGCCACGATTGTCATGCCCGTCACTACGCCCTCGATAAAAGTTGAGGCAGTCAGGCGACGCGGAGCTCACGTTGTTCTACAAGGCGATGCATTCGATCAGGCGTCCGAATTTGCCAATCGTCTGGTCGAGGAGCGAGGCGCCACCTATCTGCACCCTTTTGACGATCCCGCCGTGATTGCGGGTCAAGGCACCGTGGGTGTTGAGGTTACTGAGCAATCACCTAAACCCGCTGACTATGTATTCATTCCCTGTGGCGGTGGCGGCTTGCTATCGGGCATGGCGGTCTTCTTGAAACATACTTGGCCGGATGTGAAGGTGATCGGCGTGGAGCCTGCTGATGCTGCCTGCGCACTGGCGGCAAGGCGAGCCGGTGAGAGAGTCACTTTGTCGGAGGTCGGCTTGTTCGCTGATGGCTGTGCGGTTGCGCGTGTGGGTCAGGAGACGCATCGCGTCATCGAGCAATACGTCGATGACATCATCACGGCTACTACAGATGAAATGTGTGCGGCAGTGAAGGATATATTTGACGATACGCGCGCTATTGCTGAGCCCGCTGGCGCCCTCGCCATTGCCGGCATGAAGACCTACCTGTCGGAACACAACGTAACCGGAGCATCGGTGGTGGCGGTGCTAAGCGGTGCAAATACCAACTTTGATCGCTTGAGATACATCTCGGAACGCACGGATATTGGTGAGCGCCGCGAAGCGATTCTCAGCGTGACGATTCCCGAAGTACCGGGGGCCTTTAAGGCATTCTGTGGCACGGTCGGTAAACGCAACATCACGGAGTTTAACTACCGTGGTACTGATGAGCAGACGGCCCGGGTGTTTGTCGGTCTGACGGTCGCGCCACAGAGCGATGATGTAGAGGATTTAGTACGTAAGCTGGAGAGTCAGGGCTATAGCGCGGTCGACTTAACCGACAATGAAATGGCCAAGTTACATGTCAGGCATATGATCGGTGGTAAAATGACGCTCAGTGAGAGCGAGGAGCGAGTTTTTCGCGTTGAGTTCCCTGAACGGCCCGGCGCCCTGATGAAGTTCCTCGATGCCCTGGGATCGGACTTCAATATCTCCATGTTCCACTATCGTAACCACGGCGCGGCCTATGGTCGGATCCTGGTCGGTTTCACTGATCGCGAGCACGATCGCTCCAAACTCACTTCTAGGCTCGATCAGGTTGGCTTCCGCTATTGGGAAGAAACGGAAAATCCGGCCTACCAAGCCTATTTAAAGCCACTTGCTTTGTGACAAATTACCACTATCATGTGTCGAGCTCGCAGGGACAAGCGAGCACTTGGAGATAGTAAAAGCTGTCAATAAGAAAGCAGTACGAAGAACCAGAAAAGCAGTGGGGAAGTTGTGGGGAAAAGAAAGCCGGGGTTGTTTAGCGTCCTTTTGCTCGGTTTTGTTGTGGTCATTACAGCCAGCGCGCTAACCGCAAGAGAGCAGGACTCGACAAGTACCAACCTCAGTCAGTCGTGGCAGCAGGATTTAGATTAGTCACTCGGCCGTCATCGCAGTACTTACGTTTTGGATAAGTCAGAACTGAATCAGCCTCTCTTCGCTGAGGAACCCGTTCATGGGTATGTCGTAAGAATCGAAGGGAACGTGGTCCACTAACTGGCACTGAAACCCAATGCCCAGTTTGTATCCCGTTGCATCTGCCAGCGCCCTGTCATAGTAGCCCTTTCCAAACCCCAACCGATTTCCCTGTCGATCACAGGCTGCCAGTGGGACCAGAAACAGATCGATTGCACTTGGCGATACGAGGTCTGCAGCCTCGGTCGGCTGCTGCGCGCCGCCAAAGCCCGTCTCAAACGTATCGCTCGATGTGACTCGATGAAAACTCAACTCGAAGTTTGGTAGTGTCCGAGGGGCGACAAAGCATTTGGATAGATGCTCTAACCGCAACAATCGGGACAGATCTACCTCCGACGTAAGTGGCAAGTAGGTTGCGATTGTCATCGCGTCCTTGAAGAGACTTAGTTGGATCAGGGAGTCAACGATTGCCTGACTCTTCTGTTTTCGAGACTCAGTGGACAGTGCCCTACGCTTACCAAGCACATCGTTGCGAACTGCTAGTTTGACGTCTGGCATGGCAGCAATAGCTCAAAGATGGAGTCTGACCCAGAGTACCGCCGACGGTGTCGCCCTTGAACCGTAGCGGTTCAAGGTGGTGATCCCCATTCTGCATCAGGCGTCCCGGTCGCGCCGGGCTTGCACAACAGCCAGAAGTGGACATCTCCGGGTGGTGCTTTATCGGCTCGAGGACTGACGGTCTAGCAAATACACCAGGTCAGAGTGGATTATAGCCGACTCTTGCAAGGGGTATTAAGAAATTTCGAACTGACGCAGTTGGAATAGTGCTTCGTCTATCCGGCTGGTGATGCCTTTAATCGCCTCTTCCTGCGAATCGTCTAGCTGCTCGCCTGACTTCAGGGAAAGCACCTGATGGCTCAGGTTCAGCGCGGCCATGATGGCTACCCGCTCCAAGCCAATGACTTTGCCCGTCGATCGAATAGCACGCATTTGATCATCAAGATCACGTGCCGCTTGCCGAAGCTCTTCCTCTTGCTCAGGTTCGCAAGCCACTTGGTAGCTTTTATCCAGAATGTCGATCGTGACTGTGTGTTGCCGCATTACTGACTGTTCTCCAGCGAGCTTAGCCGATTGATCGAGCGATCGATGTAGTCGCCGGCTAGCCGATGCCGCTCCAAAAGATCTCTTTTTTCGTGCTGCAGGTCAGCGAGGCGTTTTTTCAGCGCTTGATTCTCGAGTTTTAGCTCGGTGCTGAGCTCGATAAGGTCGTTCACTTTTGTTTCCAGTGTTTTTACAAGCTTATCTGACACGTGGATTGCACCCTTCTCGCGATTCGGCTTCACTATAGGTAAGCGACCCATACGGGTCAATCAAAGACAGACCACCTTGCCCCAAATGACGGGGTACTCAACGAATGGAAACTCTATGCTGGATTTACTGGGCGCCTTTGAGGATATGCCTGAATGGGACGAAATCGCCGATCAGCTATTCAATGCGGGTCAAACACTGAACCCATCAGAGCTTCATGGGGTTTTGGTAGGCCTTATGGGCGCGGGATTTAACCCAGATGACAAGCATCATCTGGAACAGACGTTAGCCTCTGTTGAAAAAGCGGTAGGCGTCCAATTACAGGGCGAACTGGTGGACATTGTCTCTCGTCTGAATCTTGCTACCTTATCGGCCATTGTCGACACGGATTACGCGTTTCGTGTTCTGCTGCCTGATGACGACGATCCCATCGAGCAGCGCCTCCGTTCGTTCTCCAACTGGGTTACCGGTTTCATATCAGGTTTCACCGAGGGCATGACCGTGCAAAAAGCTGCGGGCCTCGCCATTGAGCCGGAAGTCGCTGATGTGCTGAAGGACTTTGCAGCGATTGCACAGGTAGACACCGATCAAATGGAGACAGAGGAAGCAGAGCGGCAGCTTGAAGAGTTGGTAGACTATGTTCGTCTGGCCGCGGTAAGTATTGTGCAAGACGCGATTAACCAGAGGGAATCTCAATCGTGAAAATTAGTAAGTCAGAGTTTGCTGCTCGTCGAAAGCGCTTGATGTCAGAAATGGCGCCCAACAGTGTTGCCATCATCCCAGCGGCCCGGGAAGTGACCCGAAGTCGTGACACCGAATACCCTTTTCGGCAAAACAGCGACTTTTTCTACCTGACAGGCTTCCAAGAACCTGATGGCGTCCTTCTTTTATTGCCAGGAAGACGTCAGGGGCAAGTGCTGATGTTTTGCCGAGACAGAGATCCTGAACGAGAGCTGTGGGATGGTTACCGGCAGGGCCCCGAGGGAGTCGTAAAGAATTTTGGGATGAACGATGCCTACCCTGTGGGCGATATGGACGAGATTGTTCCCGGCCTGATTGAGGGTCGGTCGACCGTGTACTACTCGATGGGTCACGACGACAGCTTTGACCGGCAGGTGTTTGGGTGGATCAACCAGATTAGAGCCAAGGTGCGAACAGGTGCAAAGCCGCCTGGGGATATTTCTGATTTGGCTGTACTGCTTCATGAGCATCGGCTGATTAAGTCTGAGGCTGAGGTGCGCATCATGCAGCGGGCAGCCGATATCAGTGCCGAGGCTCACTGCCGCGCCATGCGCGAGTGTCGGCCAGGTCGTTATGAATACCATTTGGAATCCTCTATTCAGCACGGCTTTGCGGAGCACGGTGCGCGCTTTCCTGCCTATAACTCCATTGTCGGTAGTGGAAAGAACGCCTGTTGTCTTCACTACACTGAAAACGATGCAAAAATGCAGGATGGAGACCTCGTCCTCATTGACGCTGGCTGTGAATTCCAGGGCTATGCGGCAGACATTACACGGACATTTCCCGTCAATGGGCGTTTTAGTCCTGAGCAGCGCGCTATTTACGATGTTGTTTTGAAATCGCAACTTGCGGCCATTGCGGCTACTAAGCCGGGCAAGAAGTGGAATCATCCCCACGACGTCACTGTCAGGGTGATTACCGAGGGCTTGGTGGAGCTGGGTTTACTCTCGGGTGATGTTGACGAGCTAATCGAATCTGGTGCCTATACAGATTTCTACATGCACCGGGCTGGCCATTGGCTTGGCCTTGATGTCCACGATGTTGGCGAATATCGCATCGATGGAAAGTGGCGACCGCTTGAGCCCGGTATGGCGCTCACCATTGAGCCGGGTATTTACGTGGCAACAGACAACATGAATGTTGATGAAAAATGGCGTGGCATCGGTGTCCGTATCGAGGACGACGTCGTAGTGACGGAGTCGGGTTGTGACGTCTTGACGGCAGGCGTTCCAAAACTGGCGGATGAAATAGAAGCGCTCATGGCGGCGGCATAATGGCCAGATGCCCAGAGCTCATCGTTGTTGGTGGGGGCCTTGCAGGACTGCTGCTGGCGGTACATGCGGGCGAGCGTTTTGGCGATCTGCTCAATATCACTGTTATTGAGCGCGCTTTGCCCAAAGCGCCGGAGGCCTCGCTTGATACCCGTGCAACGGCACTCAGTCGGGGCTCGAAAGAGCTTCTCGAGTCATGGGGCTTCTGGGCAGAGGTATCGGCATCCGCAAAAGCGATTGAAAACATCCACGTGTCGCGCAAGTCACGTTTTGGTAGCGCTTTGTTACAGGACGACGCCACTCAAAAGGAACCGATGGGGTGGGTTGTTGAGAATGCATTGCTGCAAGCGGCACTGCTCGCACGCTGTGAAGCGGTGGCTGTGGAGGTCATTGAGGGGCACGAAGTCGTCGATTTCACCACAACATCAAAACGACCGGTGCTGACGCTGGATGATGATAGACAGTTAGTAGCCGATCTGGTCATCATTTCAGATGGCGCGGAGTCGTCGCTACGAAACCAACTGGGAATTGGCGCAAAACGCCATGCGCCATCGCAGTTTGCAATTGCCTTTAATTGCGAAACTGACGGTACTGATACCGGCATCGCCTACGAGCGTTTTACGAACGAAGGCCCCCTCGCCTTTTTGCCGCTACCGGGCTCCGGCGATAACAAGCTGCGCTACAACGTCATCTGGTGCGCACACCAAGCAACGCAATCGCGTCTTCTTGCCCTAGATGATCAAGACTTCATCGATGAACTTCAGGCCATGGTGGGGTGGCGAGCGGGGCGTGTAACTAAGATAGGCAGGCGTGCCGGCTGGCCGCTCAGCGTTGTCGTGAGTCGTGAGCTGGTTCGATCCCGCTGCCTGCTACTGGGTAATTCGGCCCATACGGTTCATCCGGTGGCTGGTCAGGGCTTTAACCTGTCAGTACGCGACGTCGACCGGCTCATTGCGCTGTTAGGCGCCGAGTTGCAGACCGAAAGTCCATTTGATTCAGTGGCCCGACTGTCGGATTTTGAGCGTGCCAGTCTGTCGGATCATGAGCAGACAATCGCTGTCACCACCCTGCTCTCTGGCCTGTTTGATATGCCTCAACCATTGATCGACTCCATGAGCAGCGTGGCGCTTTCTGCCATGGATGTTCTTGCGCCCATACGAAGAGGCGTAGCGGATTTTGGGATGGGTCGGAGGTAACCGTGCAGGAGCGTCAGGTTGATATCGCAATTATAGGCGCTGGCGTCGTCGGCCTTGCGACCGCCTTATCGCTGGCGCCCACGGGCCTTCAGATTGCTCTTTTCGACGCTCAGCCCAAACCCAGCGCAGGCCCCCAAGGAACGGCGCTCAATGACTGGGATCGGCGGGTAACGGCACTGACACCTGAGTCGATCCGATTCTTGAAGTCCTTGGCTGCCTGGTCGTTGATCGAGGAGAGCAAAAGGGGTGGTGCCTACACTGACATGCTTGTCTGGGATTCAGAGGGAACAGGGCAGATTCATTTCACAGCCACCGATCTCAATATCGAGTCACTGGGGACCATTGTTGAATCTTCGTTGACGACTCAGGCCTTGATCAGTGCCACCGAGGCTGCGCCCAACCTATCGATTCACTGGGGTACGCGCCTTGAGTCGATGGATATCGAAGCAGAGAGCGTCCGATTCACCACGTCTTCGGGTGACACTGTCATCGCAGATATGACCATTGGGGCTGACGGTGGTCGTTCTAAAAGTCGAGAGTTGGCGGGCATGCGCACCCGCGAGTGGCGGTATGGTCAGAACGCGATAGTGGCGACTGTTAGGGTCGAGCCACATCATAGCCACGCTTGCTGGCAGGCATTTCTCCCCACAGGCCCTTTGGCACTACTTCCACTGGCCAACGATGATCTGTGTTCTATTGTGTGGTCGCTCGATGATGCGCTGAGCGATCACTGGATTCAGGCTGATCATGCCGCGTTTGTCGCGGGTCTGAACCGAGCGCTTTCTGGTCGAGGACCTCAGGTCTTGGAGGTCAGTGACCGACAGATGTTTCCACTCATCCAGTGCCATGCAGTTGATTACTCCCGAGGGCGATTTGTACTGGTCGGCGATGCTGCGCATTCGATTCATCCATTGGCAGGTCAGGGTATTAATTTGGGCCTGTCTGACGCGCAGACCCTGGGGAATGAGATTGTCTGGGCCCACCAACGCGGTGCTGATTGGTGTTCGTCTCAGGTGTTCAGTCGTTATGAGCGACAGCGCAAGGGAGACAACCTGAGCATGATGGCTACCATGCAGGCGTTTAAGTGGGGCTTCGGTTCCAAAAATCCAGCAATCACGCTCATGCGCAATATCGGGCTGAATTCGGTTGATGCACTTCCCATGGCCAAACGTTGGTTCGTTCAGCAGGCAGTTGGGGCTAAGTGACCCAAATCGCATCAAATTGCCCTTCTAATGGCAGGGAATTACAGCGAATTTATCGCATTGAGTTTATAATTCATTGCCAGCCCAAAACGCCGGTATTACTCTTTTTTCGACACCGACAGAGGACCATCTCATGAGCCAAAACCCATCTGAACTGTATTACGCGAAGACCCATGAATGGGTTCGTTGTGAAGAGGACGGGACGGTCACGGTTGGCATTACCGAGCACGCTCAAGATGCATTGGGCGATGTTGTGTTCGTTGAAACCCCAGAGGTGGGCGACACCATTGCGGCGGGTGATCAGGCAGGGGTTGTCGAGTCGGTAAAAGCGGCTTCAGACATCTATGCACCCATTGGAGGCGAGGTAATAGCGACCAACGAAGCACTTGAGGATGCTCCGGAGGTCGTCAATTCCGATGCGTTCAACGATGGCTGGTTTTTCAAGATGCAGCCTGATGATCTCGGTGAGCTAGAGGCGCTGATGACGGCTGATGACTATGCCGCCTTCTGCGACGAGGAAGATTAGGGTCTCAGGGAAATAATCTCCCAGCCACATTTTTGAGCCTCTACCCGGAGAAGGTCGTCTGGGTCGACTGCGATTGCCTGCGCGACCTCGCGCAGTAGCGGTAGGTCATTGTGTGAGTCGCTGTAAAAAACGGCGCCCTCAAATGAGGTTTGATGTTCGGCACACCATGCCTTGATTCGCTGCACTTTGCCCTCGCCAAAAGACGGTACGCCTTCCGGCTTGCCAGTGTAACGACCGTCTTCGAGCTCAGCCTCGCAGCCAATCAGGTGCTCAACACCCAAGCGGTTGGCAATAGGCTGTGTCACCAACGTATTGGTTGCGGTGATGATAATCAGGGTGTCTCCTTTTACACGGTGAGCCTGCAGCAGGTCGAACGCGGCATCGAGCAAAATAGGTTCGACATGCCTCTTGAGAAATTTGTCTTGAAGCGCCGAGAGTGTCTCGGGCGTCATTCCAGCCATGGGGCCCAAGGCAAAAGACAGATATTCATCAATATCCAGCTGGCCTTGCTGATACTGTCGATAATAGTGCTCGTTGAGCGCTTTATGCTTGTCAGGATCAACGAGTCCCTCTGTAACCATGAAGTCGCCCCACAAATGATCTGAGTCTCCTGCGATAAGGGTGTTGTCGAGATCGAACAGTGCCAAGCCCATGATGCCGCCTTTCGTTGAAGTTACGTTTGTGAGTTAGAGGTGCAATCACTCGATGATAGCAAGCAGAGAGACCTGCGATGTGGGACACTACGAGTTATTAAGCAGTTAGTACAGATGCGCGTATGCGCAATGTCGAAGGATTTTTGTGAGCACAACAGAGAAAGACCGCGTCATTGATGAGGCGGGTTTTAGACCTAACGTTGGCATTGTTGTGACCAATGCCGAGGGACAGGTGCTTTGGGGCAAGCGCGTCAAAGGCAAGGACTCCTGGCAGTTCCCTCAGGGCGGGATCAACGCTGATGAGGCACCCGAGGAGGCAATGTATCGGGAGTTGAGAGAGGAGGTTGGCCTCTTGCCCGAGCATGTCACTCTTTTGGGTGTAACCAAAGGCTGGCATCGGTATCGGTTGCCCGCCAAATTTATTCGAAAGAACGAAACGCCTGTTTGCATCGGTCAGAAGCAAAAATGGTTTTTACTTCGCCTCGATGCGCCTGACGATGCCGTGCGCCTCGACATCGATACCACGCCCGAATTTAAAGATTGGAAATGGGTGAGTTACTGGTATCCGATATCCTCCGTGGTTGATTTTAAACAGCAAGTCTATCGATCGGCGCTGTCAGAGTTGATGTCGTTTAATTTGCCAAAATCTAAATCTCGGCGTCGTCGCAGGAAGCGATGAAGCCAAAGCGCGCTTGCCAGGGGCAGCGCGGGCAAGAGAGGAAATAATGATTCAGTACCCCCAGATTGACCCAGTAGCACTGTCGATAGGTCCTATCTCAATTTATTGGTATGGCCTTACCTACGTGGGTGGGTTGATGTTTGCCTGGTGGTTAGGAAGGCAGCGATCGCGTGTCGCTGGCTCACCTATCTCCGAGGTCCAGGTCGATGACCTTATTTTCTACGCTGCTTTGGGCATTATCGCCGGTGGGCGAATTGGCTATGCGTTGTTTTATGGTTCGGGGTCACTGCTTGACGATCCAACGAGACTGTTTCGGCTATGGGAGGGGGGCATGTCCTTTCATGGCGGCTTCCTTGGTGTGGTTATTGCCGTCTGGTTTTTGTGCCGCCACAAAAATTTAGAGTTCTCCGCACTCGTCGACTTCATCGCGCCATTGGCGCCCATTGGTCTAGCGCTGGGACGCTTAGGTAATTTCATCAATCAGGAGCTTTGGGGGCGACCGACAGATGTGCCATGGGCGATGGTGTTCCCTTACGACCCATCAGGATTAGCGAGGCATCCTTCTCAGCTTTACCAATTTGCGATGGAAGGCCTGCTCTTATTTTTTATTTTGTATTGGTACACGCGAACGCCTCGGCCTCGCTGGTCTTCTGCCGGATTATTTCTTTTGGGTTACGGCGTATTTCGATCGATTGCCGAGTTCTTCCGTGAGCCCGATGCCCACATAGGATTCGACGCTTTGGGCTGGTTAACACGTGGACAATTGTTGTCCCTGCCGATGATTGTTGCTGGCTTGGCTATTATTATTTGGGCGTACAGACGCGACGCCAGAACGTAGGACGACTTTCATGCAACAGTATTTGGATCTCCTGAGAGACATTCGTGATAACGGCGTTGATCGAGGTGATCGCACGGGAACAGGTACACGCTCGGTGTTTGGTCGCCAGTTGCGCTTCAATTTGAACGAAGGCTTTCCCATTCTTACCACTAAAAAAGTTCACTTTAAGAGCGTCGTTAACGAGCTCATTTGGTTCCTAAGTGGCGACACCAATACACAGTGGCTGCGAGAAAACGGCGTATCGATTTGGGACGAGTGGGCGACTGAAGAGGGCGACCTTGGACCGCTATACGGAGCGCAATGGGTAAAGTGGCCTACGCGTGATGGTGGTGAGATAAATCAAATCGATTACGTGATCGACTGCCTGAAAAACCGCCCCGAGAGTCGCCGCATACTCTTTCACGCATGGAACGTGGAGTACTTGCCAGACGAGACGATGTCTCCTCAGGAAAACGTGAAGGCGGGCCGCATGGCGCTACCGCCCTGCCACCTCCTTTACCAGTTTTATGTGGCTAACGGAAAGCTATCGGCCATGCTTTACATTCGCTCCAGTGATGCGTTCTTGGGGCTGCCTTTCAATATCGCTTCTGTGTCCTTATTGGTCCACATGTTGTGTCAGCAAGTAGGTCTAGAGCCCGGTGAAGTTGTGGTCACCATGGGTGACTGTCACTTGTACAGTAACCATGCAGAGCAAGTTGAAACGCAGTTGGCTAGGCAGCCAAAATCGAGACCGAGCTTGCAGATAAACCGAGTACCTGACTCGCTATACGACTATCGGTTCGAGGACTTTGAGCTGGTTGGTTACGATCCGGAGCCCAATATTTCCGCGCCTGTGGCAGTCTGACATGAGAGCGTCTGACAGCCTGCCAGTCGCGGTCGTTGTTGCTGTTGCTGACAACGGCGTCATCGGTCGGGGGAACGCGCTCCCGTGGGATCTTCCGGACGACCTACAGCACTTCAAGCGGACAACCATGGGTCGACCGATCATCATGGGCCGAAAAACCTTCGAGTCCATCGGCCGCCCCCTGCCGGGGAGGCTTAATATCATCCTGACACGCGACGGTACGTGGCACGCGTCGGGCGTGTCGGTAGCGACCTCGATGGAACAGGCCATTGAGATTGCAGAGGGTCAGGCGCTAATCGATGGGGCTGACAGTGTCATGGTGATCGGTGGTGCCGAGGTTTATCGGCAGGCGCTGCCATTTACGTCGCGAGCATTCCTTACACGTGTCCATGGAAACGTTCATGGCGATGCGTTTTTTGATCTTGACCAAATTGCTTCGTGGCGCGAGTTGAGCCGGATTGAGGTCTCAGCCGGAGAGCGCAACAGTCACGACTTTTCTGTAATCGAGCTAAAAAAAACGTAAAGCAAGGCAAATTGTGCTTATTTTTCGAATAACGTCTGTGGAGATATTGCACAGAAAGTGGCGAGGCTATACAGTCGTGCACCCGGTTTAGCCATCCATTTGTTCAATAACAGATCTATGAACGGATAAGCTCCGTAATGACGACAAACGATAGTCAGTTAAATTAGAAATTTTTTCGTGCAAGGAAATTGAATTCCATGAATATTAATAGGCCTAAAACACTAGTAGGCGCATTGCTGGTCGCTGTCATTTCAGTCGGCTCGCCCATTGTTTATGCAGATTCTTTAGAAGCCATCATGCAGGTTGGTAAGGAGCGCACCAAAGATTCGCGCGCCTCGCAAAATAAAGTCGACCGGTTAGCAGATGAGACCCGTGATTTGCTTGCTGACTACAAAACAGTCATGAAGCAAGTGGATGGCCTCAGGGTATACAATGCACGTCTTGAGCGGCAGATCGCGAACCAAGAGCGTCGGATTGCTGATATCGATCAGTCAATTTCAGATGCAGCTGTGATTCAGAGGCAGATTCCTCCCCTAGTCACCCGTATGCTCGATGGTTTGGAGCAGTTCATCGATCTGGACATGCCCTTTGATCTTGAGCGACGAAAAGGTAATACGGAAGCTGTTAGATCAAACTTAGATCGGTCCGATGTGACTGCCGCAGAGGCATTTCGTCAGGTGTTAGAGCTTTACTCCATCGAGCTGCAGTATGGCCGGGGAATAGAATCTTACTCTGATACCATCACTGTAGACGGCGCGGAAAGGGAAGTTGATATGCTGCGCATCGGTCGCGTCGCCTTGGTGGCACAGACTACAGATGGCGCACAAACTCGCGCGTGGAATGTTAAAGAAGGCGCTTGGGAAGAGCTGCCCTCATCCGAATATTCGGCAGCGGTTCGCAAGGCGGTTCGTATCGCGAAGAAACAGGCCACAATTGAACTCTTGAATATGCCAATCGCGGCACCGGAGGCCAACTAACATGAATGCTAAGTTACTAAAAGCGACTACCATTATATTAGTGGGTTTGTTTGCCAGTGCTTCAATCGCGCAGGATGACTCGGTGGCGTCTGAAGTTCCGGCGGGTCCAACACCACAGGAAGTTGCTGCGCAGAATATGAGTGACCTGCTAAACCTGGTTAAGCAAGGTCGGTCTCGCGCTGCTGCAGAAAACCGTGCTAGAGAGCAGCGTTTTGCGCAGGATAAGGCAAACCAGCAATCGGAGCTCAATCGTGCGGAGCGCGAGCGTGCCGCTGAAGAGCGCCGGTCAGCGCGGCTTGAGAAGCGGTTTGAGGATAACGAGCTTTTGATTGCGGCGAAGCAGGAGCAGCTTAAGGAGCGGTTAGGAACCCTCTCTGAGTTGTTTGGTCATCTTACCGCAGCGACGGGAGACTTAGCTTCAACAATTGAAGGCTCTCTGGTTAGCTCGGAATTTCCCGGTCGAGTGGATTTTCTTCAGGGCTTAATTGAGAAAATGACGGGTTCAGATCAATTACCTCAAATTGAAGAAATTGAGCGTGTCTGGTACGACATGCTCAACGAAATCACCCAACAAGGAGTGGTGTCGAGATTTGAAGCAGACGTAGCAACACCCTCGGGTGATATCGCTAGCCGTGAGGTGGTGCGAGTCGGTGCATTTAATATAGTCGACGTCGACGGTAATTATTTAACGTTTACAAACGAAAAGTTAGCTGTTCTCCCGCGCCAACCTGCGGGAAGCGCCGTGGCGAATGCGGCGCGTTTAGCGGATTCTGCGAGTGGATTGTTGCCGTTTGGCGTCGATCCGACCGGGCCAACCGGTGGGTCTTTCTTGGCTGCAATCATCGATACTCCAAACTTGGAAGAGCGGTGGCATCAGGGCGGATATGTAGGTTACGCGATCACCGCAGTCGGCGTTTTTGCTTTCCTATTAGCGATCGTAAGGACAATTATGCTGACAATGACGGGCGCTGCAGTTACTAGTCAATTAAAGACTAGTGAAGCAAAGGATAATAATCCGCTGGGGCGTGTTTTACTCGTTAGCCAAGAAAACCCCGGTATGGACATAGAGACTCTTGAACTTAAGATGGCCGAGGCAGTTCTTAGAGAGACGCCAAAGCTGGAGTCAGGCTTGACGCTGCTTAAGATTATCGCGGCGGTGGCACCTCTCATGGGTCTTTTGGGCACAGTAACCGGTATGATTATAACCTTCCAGGCGATTACCATCTTCGGCGCGGGCGATCCCAAAGCGATGGCAGGCGGTATCTCTAGTGCGCTCATAACTACGGTCTTAGGTTTATTGGTAGCCATCCCGACCGTATTGCTCCACACCGTGGTTAACGGAAGGGCGCAAAAGATCATCCATATTCTTAATGAGCAAGCCACTGGTATCGTCGCTGAGCGCGCCGAGGCGGCGGGCAACTAACACTGCCGCTTACGTAGACGGAAGGCGATTATGTTCGAAACTATTTTGGCATTCATGGATAAAGGCGGAAACGTTCTCTGGGTGATAGCCACTCTAGTACTCTTCATGTGGACGCTTATTATCGAGCGCTTCATCTATTTTTATTTGGGTGGGTGGAGCACCGATCGCAGTGCCGCTATAGATGCATGGGAAAGTAGGGCAGAGCGTGGATCCTGGAATGCAAAACAGATTCGCAGAAAGTTGTTATCCGAGGCACGTGACTTTATCAATGAAAATATGTCGCTCATTGCTACATGTGTTGCTCTTTGTCCATTACTGGGTTTGCTAGGTACGGTTACGGGCATGATTGAAGTCTTCAATGTGATGGCCGTCACAGGTGGCGGTGACGCTAAGTCAATGGCAGGTGGCGTGCAGAGGTCAACAATCCCAACAATGGCCGGTATGGTGGCGGCACTGTCGGGGCTCTTCGCCAATACTGCGCTTCAGCGGATAACGAGCAGAGAGGAGCACCTTCTGGAAGATCAGATGACCTCAGATCACTGAGCTTAAACCAGGGAGCATTACTGTGAGGAGAATTGGGAAACAAAAAGCAGAGGAAGGAGCTGAGATTGATCTCACACCTATGCTTGATGTCGTTTTTATAATGTTGATTTTTTTTATTGTCGTAGCATCTTTTTTGAAAGAAGCAGGCGTTGAGGTCACACGCCCTGACAATAATCAACCAGATGACCCAAATGATGCTGTAAGTATTGTTTTCGAAGTTGCGGCCGACGGTCAAATTTATTTAGAAAATCGGCGTGTTGACGAGCGAGCCGTTCGGGCCGTTGCACAAAGAATTCTAGCAGAGGACCCTGAGGCACCAATGACGGTAAAGGTTGCCAAGGGCGCCAAGGCAGGTGTGGCTGTAGACGTTATAGATGCGGGTTATGAGGCCGGTGTTAGTGGCAACATAAGTTGGGCAAGCGATAAGGATTAGCAGTAAATGAGTTTACGAGAACAATTGGCCCGTGCGTCTTCTCAGGATGAAAAAGAGATTGACCTGACTCCCATGCTCGATGTCGTCTTCATCATGCTAATTTTTTTCATCGTAACGTCGTCTTTTGTAAAAGAGCCGGGAGTCGAGTTAGACAAGCCAAACACTAAAACGGGTGGGTTACTGGATAGGGCCACTATTATTTTTGCTGTGGACCAGAACGGAGACGTGCATTACAACAAAGAAAAGATTCCGGTTAATAAAGCGTTTCAACTTGCTGAGGCCGCAAAGGCTGAAGCCCCTCAGGCTAACATTGTCATTCAGGTGGACAGGGAGTCTCCTGGTTATGTCGTAGAGGAGCTAATGGATACGATTCGGCCAATTTTAACGGCGCCCATTGGCATATCGACAGATGAAGAGGCGTAGAAAATGTCGTCGTTGGTAAGAACATTAATAGGTGTTTGTGCAGCGGTTCCAATAGCACTAGGCCTTTTTTTTCTTATGAACAGCTTAATTGACAGGCAGTTCGAGCAGGATGAAATTAAGGCTCAAAAGGTCGCTGAAATTGTTGTTCCAGACAAGGAAATAGAGACAAACAGGAAAGAGGAATTGCCGGAGAAAGTCGAGGATCCTGACGAGCCACCGCCCGATATGGAGCCCCTGGACTTTGACACAGACCTTGATATGAGTACGGCGAACATGGCACCAACCGTTGCCGTCAATGTGAGCATCAACGCCTCCGGGTTATCATCTGGCGATGGTGAGTATCTGCCCATCGTAAAGGTTGCGCCGATTTATCCACGACGTGCACAGACCAGAGGTATCACGGGTTACTGCATCGTTACCTACACGGTGACAACAACGGGTGCTATTCGCGATCCCTACGTTGAGAATGAGT
>CAJWQE010000015.1 GCA_913045375.1 uncultured Halieaceae bacterium
GCGGTGGCTGTGGATGGGGGAGTTAAATTCAGTTTGCCGGCGCGCTCCGGTAGCGTGCAGGAGCCCGCTTGGTCTCCCATGTTGCCGCAACAATGATGAAAAAAGGGCTTACATGTTCAACAAACGGACACATATGCGCTACATTATGGGTAGTATTCAAAAAACCTGTGTAGGAAACACGCCATGACAACGAAAAATACTTTGGGGAAAGCTGCTGCTGTTGTTTTGTTGGCTGCATTTGTGAGCGCGTGCTCAAGCAATGCCGCTAAGGAAGAAGCTGCAGCGCAGGCTGCGGCGGAACGTGCTGCAGCCGAGCAAGCCGCAGCGGCTGAGGCTGCCGCCGCCGAGCAGCGAGCAATTGAAAAAGAGAAAGCCATGATGATGGCTGAAAAGCGCGAAGAGAAGCGTCGTCTGATGGATGCAGCTTCTGCCGCCGGTAGTGTTTTCTACTTCGATTACGACAGTTCATCACTCAGTGATGATGCGCGCGCTGCTATCGATGCACACGTGGCTCTCATGATGGCTGATAGCGGCAATGTTCGACTCGAAGGCCATACGGATGAGCGTGGAACCCGAGAGTACAACCTAGCTCTGGGTGAACGACGCGCAAACGCGGTGCGTGATTACATGGTAGCCAGTGGTGTTCCTGCTTATCGCATCGAAACCATCAGCTATGGCGAGGAAAACCCAGTGGCGTACGGTTCAGGCGAGTCTAGCTGGATGAAGAATCGACGCGTGGAGATCAAGTAAGACGTTATGATTCTTCGACGAATTATAAAGCCGGCGCTTGTCGCCGGCTTTTTTGTTTGGGCATCGGCAAGCGTGGCTCAAGTAACCAATGTTGAGCCTGTGGCCGAGCAGGCGGCGGTGCTCCCTTACGTGCAGGCGGACACCTCTACTGACTTCACTGGTAGCCAGCCTCTTCCATTGCCATCTACGGACTCACGTTCGCTTGCGCTTCGCGTTCAGCAACTAGAGGAAGAAATTCGTCGGCTGAATGGACTGGTGGAAGAACAGGCCAGTCTGCTCATGCGTCTGCAAGATCAGTCTCTCGAACGTTACGTCGAGATGGATCGACGCTTAGCGGCCATTGGGACAGTCGATTCTTCGGTTGTCATTGAAGGCGACGAGGAAACAGATAGCCCAGCTCCCGATGACACTGTGCCATCAGTAAACGTGCCAGTGGCAGTGGCCGAAGTGCAGCCGGGTGAGCGCGAGGCGTATCAGTCGGCGTATGGCTTGGTACGAGAGCGACAGTTCGAGGCGGCAGTTGACGCGTTTAATACCTTCCTGGCCAGTTATCCATTCGGTCGGTTTGCGCCGAATGCGCACTACTGGCTCGGTGAGCTCTACCTCGTTATTGAGCCTGTTGACCCTGAGTCGGCGCGTCAGAATTTCCAGTTGTTGCTGGATCAATACCCTAACGACCGTAAGGTCCCCGATGCGCTTTATAAGCTGGGTCGAGTCCACGCACTAAAGGGCAACGTCGATCGATCGAAGGAGTATCTTAATAAGGTCATTGCCGACTATGGTGCGGAACAACATCCCGCGGCTCAATTGGCGAGGGACTTTTTAGATAGTCTTGACTGAGAAGGGTTCTGCGGCCCGGAGTTGCCGCTCGTTTTGGTGTTTCTGTGGCTTGGTCCCAGTAGTCATATGGCGCCGAAACACCCGACATGAGCCGGTAATTTTCAGGGCTTGATTTTTCGCGTGTAAACCGTAGGATACGCGCCCTCTTGCACCAGTTTTCGGGTCGTTAGCTCAGTCGGTAGAGCAGTTGGCTTTTAACCAATTGGTCGCTGGTTCGAACCCAGCACGACCCACCATTTCAAAAGAAGCCACCCATCGGGTGGCTTTTTTTGTGATGTGAGCTGTCGTTTGTTTGGTTATAAGCGCATGTGCTAATCGAACGGTCATACACCTCAATCTCGCGCAGTTCCGTTGATAACGGGTATCTAATCCCTCTAACAGGCAAAGTCTGTTTCACTCGCGCTGACAGCACACAGCGAGTACAGTGTTCGCTCATCCCTCACACACATAACAAATCGAGGCGTGACATGAGCAACAACGTCTATATTTTAGGTGGCAGTCAGACGGACTTTTCGCGCAATTGGGCGCGAGAAGGCCTTGAAGTGTATGACATGTTTGCCGAGGCGCTGACCGACGGGATCAGGGACGCGGGCATCGAACCTGCCCAGATTGAGGTCGGCCATGTAGGAAATTTCGTTGCCGATCTATTCGCTGGTCAGGGTCTCATCGGTGGCTTTTTCGGCCAAGTATTCCCCGAACTTGCGATGTTGCCGACATCTCGGCACGAAGCGGCCTGTGCGTCTGGGTCAATGGCGATTCTCGGTGCGATGCGCGATATCGAGGCGGGTCATTACGAGACTGCCTGTGTGGTTGGACTGGAGCTCATGCGAAATGTGAGCGGTAAAACCGGTGCCGAGTATTTAGGCGCGGCAACGTGGCAAGGGCACGAGGCGCTCAGCTGTGACTTCCCCTGGCCGTTTATGTTCGATTTGATTACCGAGGAATATGACCGGCGTTACGGTATTCGAGATGATCATTTAACTCAGATAGCCGAAATCAACTTTGCCAACGCGAAGTTGAACGAGAATGCGCAAACACGTGCTTGGCAGTTCGCCGAAGGTAGTTTCAGTGGTGATGAGACACTCAACCCGGTCATCGAGGGAAGAGTCAGGAAACTCGACTGCGGTCAAATTACAGATGGTGCGGCCTCTATCATCTTGGCAAGCGAACGGTTTGCGCGGCAACACGCCGAAAAACTAGGTCTTAAGTTGCAGGACATACCGCGTATCAAGGGTTGGGGCCATTGCTCAGCGCCCATTTCTCTGGAGACAAAGCTTGCGCGTTCACGTGGCGATGATCTCATTTTTCCTCACGCAGCAAAGACCATGTCCGATGCACTAAATCGCGCTGGCTTTGGCGCCGCTGACGAGGTGGACGGGCTTGAAACTCATGACTGTTTCACCGTCACCGAATACATGGCGATAGATCATTCCGGGTTGACGAAGCCCGGAGAGAGTTGGAAAGCCGTGGAAGCTGGTCGTATTGCTATTGATGGTGATTTTCCGATTAATGCCAGCGGGGGATTGATTGGACTGGGCCATCCTGTGGGTGCGACCGGCGTTCGCATGGCGCTTGATTGTGTGAAGCAGGTTTCCGGGAGAGCAGGTGCGTACCAGATACCTGATGCGCAAAATTTACTGACCTTCAACATGGGCGGTAGCACAACCACCTGCGCGAGTCTGGTGGTAGGTGTGGGTACGTGATTGATGCGTTTGTCCTTGAGGCGCTAAGGAGCCCAAGAACAAAAGCGAAGGAATCGGGCGGACTTCACGAACTCACTCCCTCCGACCTGCTGGCTAAGCTTTATGAGGCGCTTGTGCTGCGAACGCAAGTCGACCCCGTATCGCTTTCTGAGGTCATTCTTGGTTGTGTCACCCAGCAGGGTGAACAGGCGGCAAACATCGCAAAAACCTCTGCCTTAAGAGCGGGTTGGCCTGCGTCGGTCGCGGGAATGACGATTAACCGATTTTGCTCATCGAGTATCGATGCAATTGCACTGGCTGCAATGAAAGTGAATTGTGGGCAAACCTCTGCATTGGTGGCGGGCGGTGTAGAAATGATGTCGCGGGTACCTCTACTGGCAGACGGCGCCCGGGTCTTCGCTGATCACGACTTTGGCGTTAATCATCAGATGCTGCTCATGGGGGCGGGTGCGGATCTCATTGCCTCCCGAGGGGAGATGTCGCGCGCGGACCTTGATGCTGTGGCGTTCGGTAGTCATCAGCGAGCGCTGCGCGCGCAAAAGGAAGACCGCTTCACCTCCATCGTGCCCATAGCGACATCGAAGGGATTGGTTTGTAGCGATGAATGCGTCAGGCCCTCGCTTAGCCCCGATCGACTTGCCACTATGCCCGCGGTTTTTGGCGATTTGGGCAAGGCGGGATCTGATCAGGTTCAGCTCGCGAAGTTTTCTGACTTGAGTGAGATTAGCCATCTCCATACCGCGGCTAATTCGCCAGCGATGTGCGACGCTGCAGCGGTGCTCATGATTGGTTCAGCTGAGTTTGCCGAGGCGCAACGGGTGAAGCCCATCGCTCGGATCGTCGACACAGTGACCTGTTGCGGGGAGCCCCTTGAGGTGGTGAGTGGATGCGTCGAAGCCACAAAAGCCATTCTCGAACGTAACCAACTCGTTCCTTCAGACGTGGATGTGTTCGAAATCCACGAGGCGTTTGCGGCCACTATTGTGAAGTTACAGCGAGAGCTCGAGATTGATGACGCGCGGCTCAATGTGAACGGCGGCTGTATTGCGCTGGGCCATCCCATGGGCGCAACCGGTGCGATTATGGCGGGTACTGCGTTGGACGAGCTGAAACGCATCAGCGGACGGCTGGCTGTGGTTGCTGCAAGTGGCGCCGGTGGTACCGGTAGCGCCCTATTGCTGGAGCGCTGTAACTAGCTTTGCTCACCATCATTCGTAATACCTGATTGGTAGCGAATCTCATTGGTGAGTCGCTTTTTGTACCGACGCTGTCGCCGTCGAGCTTTAGCTGCATTGGCGCGCCAGCCCTGGCGTTTGTCTGCGACCAATTCATCAACGTCATCCGCGGTTTCGACGTTCAAGCCATCACTTTCATAGGTTCGCCGTGCCATAAAGTGGGACCTGATTTAGTGAGTAGATTGAGCGGGTAAAGCTGCTTCGCTTTTTGGAAACGCCTTCACCACCTCCCTCAGCAAGTCCCATCGATTGAACCCCTGGCGTCCGTAATCAAGACCTCTTCGAACAATAACGAGGTCATGGCTGGGAACGACGATGACGTACTGTCCACGGTTGCCCGCCGTACTGTAGGCATCACTGGGGACCTCATTTTTTCGCTCGTCGGGTACTAACCACCACTGGCCACCGTAGTCATTCCCACGAACCCCTGACGCAGGCGCCGGGGTACGAACAAAGTCGATCCAGTCGCGAGAGATGAGTTGTTCGCCTTGCCATTGTCCGTCTTGGAGAAATAGTAGGCCGAAGCGCGCAAGGTCGCGGGCGTTGGTATAGACCTGTGAGGAAAAAATAAAATCGCCAAATCGATCGGTCGAGGCGAGCGTGTTAGTCATCCCTAGCCGATCGAATAAAGCTTTATGCGGAAAGAGCTGGTAATCGGATTCATTGGCAAACGTTTGCTTGAGCGCAAAGACTGCGAGCAAGGTGTCGTAGTTTTCATAATCCCAAAACGTGCCAGGTTCTCTAATAAGGCCGCGATTACGCATCCCGTCTACTGAACTCGCGCCCGCCCAATAGGCAAGACCGGAGCCTGTCGCGTACTCCATGCCAAAGCTATCGACGGGGTAGAGACCTGAACTCATGTGCATCGCATGTCGAAGGGTGATGCTATCGCGTGGGTCCGGCGCTGGGCGATCTTTAATTACAGGCAGCCACTCGAACGCTAAAGGCGCATCCAGAGCCAGTTCCTCGCCGTCCACCTTCATGCCGATCAGTGTTGACGCAATGCTTTTCGCCGTGGACCAGGTGCGGGTTCGCGTCGTCATATCAAATCCATCTGCGTACCGCTCCAGCACAATCTCTCCCTTGTGCAAGACCAGTAAGCTGACGGTCTTTTGTTCAGGTGAAGATCGCTCAAAGGCCCAGGTTTCCGCTGCACTGAGAGCGGACTCCGAAATGCTCGGATCGAGGGGTGTAGGAGTGACTACGTCACCCATCGGCCAGGGCAAGCGGGTTGTATCTGTGCGGTAGCTAAGATCAATCGTTGGTAACTCATCCGCAGATGACATATCCCAATCGGGTGGTACGACAATGCATCCGATTCCATCTCGAAAGACCGCGTGAACTCGGTCACCATCCGTGCCGCCACCCACGCCAACCCATCGTGCATCGTGATTCACCGTGTAGTTCCCACCAGACTCGGTTCCGATAACGCGCTCGCCCAGGTAGGCGAGTTCATCACTGAAGACCTGATCGATCGTGCGATGCGATGTAAATAACCCGTTGCAACTTAGGACGGCCTGAACCCCGTTTCGTATGAGCTGTCGATTGTGGTCAAAGTAGTCGTATTGCGCGGAGGCATTAAGCGCAGTGAGTACGGCTGCTAAACCTACAATCTGACCAAGGTTTCGTATAGGCATGCGTATTTATCTCGTTAAAGACTCAAAAGAATGCGGTAGTTTACTGCCATACAACCCTAATTCGGATAGTGATGGCATGACTGAGGCTGAGACGCCGGTGTGGCTCCGACAACTCAAGCGCGCAATTCGTGGAAATCGTCGCGATGCCCATAATCGCTACGTTCAATTTGCGACGCTCGGGCTGGACGGAAAGCCTCGGGTGAGGATGGTCGTTTTTCGCGGATTCTCACGCTCCGAAGCCTCGTTTTTTATCATTACAGATGCGCGAAGCGAAAAAGTGAAAGAGCTAGCGCAGTGTCCTGATGTGGAGGTGAGTTGGTATTTCACCCAGACTCGAGAGCAGTTTCGATTGCAATGCAGCGCGGTGACACATAACCACGGGACAGATGCGGACTTACACCGTGACGCACTCTGGAAGGGATTGTCGGACGCGGCAAAAGCACAGTTTTTTTGGCCCGAGCCCGGGCTTCCGTCAGGGGAGGGTCAGTCGCTAGAGATTACGACGCATCCCCCGGAATCGTTTGTTGTCATTGAGTGCAGCCCGCAGCGGGTTGATCATCTTGTGCTTGCCAAAATACAGCGACGCACGCTCTCAGATTTGACGGCCTCGGGTTGGACAGAGGTTTCGATCAACCCATAACCTGTTGGTACTGCCGTTATCACTGCACCCTGAATGCGAGCAACGCTCACTGACGTAACTCTCATTGGGGTAAATCGGACCAAAGGTGTTCTGGCATTCGATTTGATTTATTCTGGTACATTAACAACAACAGTCGCACTCGGCGCCCTCGAGGTCACATAACATGATGAATTGTCGTGATGGAATCCCCTCAAAGAAGCTCACCGGTTTATTTGCTGTAGGTTTATTGGCGGCTTGTTCGGGTGAGCCTGTAGAGCAGTCGAGCGAGGCTTTCAGTTCGATGGCGGATGTTCACAATGACCCTGATGTGATTTCCGATACAGCCGATATTGATCAGTTATTAATAGAGCAAGATCCTGACGGAAACTGGATGGCGAGCGTTTTTGACGCTGACACAGTATTGTTGGAGCGAGAGATACCCGCGTCAAATACTGTGGATGGTATCGAAGTTGCTTCTGAGGCTCGAGAGCGAAAAGCCTATTTTGGTGATCTGCACGTTCACACAGGCTACTCATTTGATGGCTACGCCATGGGCACAATTGCCACACCTTATGACGCCTATAAATTTGCTCAAGGAGAGGCGATAAAGAACCCGGGCGGATTTGATATGCAGCTGTCACGCCCCTTAGATTTTTATGCCGTGACAGACCACGCGATGTTTCTCGGATTGGCGAAAGCCTCGGCCGAAGTGGCAAATGAATTTTCTAAAACACCATTTTCCAAGCCATACAATGGTCTTAACTCTCCGGGAAATTTTGGGACAGATTTTTTGAGCAATCTCAGGCGGCTAGGAACCTTTGCTGGTTTTTTGCCGGGAGCCGTCACGGGAATTCGCTCCGGCACCATTGATCGTGGTGAAGTACTAGAAATTGCTCGCTCTGCCTGGTTGGACAGTGTCAACGCGGCGGACATGAGCAACGATCCCGGAAGATTCACGGCGCTAGTAGGCTACGAGTACACATCCTCAACTGAGGACATGGGAAACCTTCATCGTAATGTCATCTTCCGTGACAGCGCTCGGCTACCTAGAGAGCCGTTTTCGCGTTTCCACTCTGTGAATCCCGAGGATTTATGGGATTGGATGGATGCGTTGCGAGCCAAAGGTGTTGAGAGCCTTGCGATCCCCCATAACTCAAATGGGTCAAACGGTCAGATGTTCAAGCTCGAGGACTGGGCTGGTGACCCGATGGATGATGAATACACTGCGCAGCGAATCCGAAATGAGCCCGTAGTTGAAATCACCCAAGTGAAAGGAACTTCAGAGACTCACCCACTGATTTCAACCCGCGACGAGTTCGCTGGGTTTGAAATCATGCCCTATAGAGTGGCTACCAATGCGTTAAGCAACCTAGAAGGCTCTTATGTGAGAGGTGCCTTGTTAGATGGGTTGGTTTTGGAGCAGCAGGGTGTCGTAAATCCCTACAACTTCGGTGTAATCGGATCGAGCGATACTCACTCAGCCGCCGCAGCGGTCGAGGAGGACAATTTTGTCTCTAAGTTGGGATTACTGTCGAGCGAAGCTACGCAGCGAGGTTCGGTTCCCTTGGAGGGAGTAGATGCACAAACCTACTTCTGGGGTAGCAAAGCCGTGGCACTAACAAACCCATCTCCCAGAGGCGGCGCAGCCTACACAAAGATCAACGGTAAAGTTTATTTGGGAGGTGCCACGCCAACATTTGGTGCATCGGGCTTGGCTGGGATCTGGGCGGAAGAAAATACGAGAGAGTCACTTTATGATGCACTGCGTCGCAAAGAAGTCTTCGCTACGTCTGGACCGAGAATTCAGGTGCGATTTTTTGCGGGCGTCAATCTAGACGAATCTATATTAGACACGGCTACAGGCATAGAGCGTGCATACGAGGTCGGGGTGCCAATGGGTGACGAGATTAGCCTCTCACAGGCAAGCGGGGAGATACCAAAGTTTTTAGTGATGGCCCTCGCAGATCCAAGAAGTGCCCCGCTGCAACGCTTGCAAATTATTAAAGGTTGGGTGGATGACGCCGGGCAGACTTATGAGGAGGTCATCGATGTTGCCTGCGCCAAAGGCGCTGTGGTTGACCCTGAAACCAAACGTTGTCCCGACAACGGGGCGCGTGTAGACATCTCAAGTTGTGCGATCAACCCGGAGACAGGGGACGCTCAGCTGTCCGCGCTGTGGAGTGATCCGGAATTTGACCCAGAAGTTCGCGCCTTCTATTACGCACGTGTCATCGAGAATCCCACCTGTCGGTGGTCGACGTGGGATGCTATTCGCGCGGGAGTAGAGCCTCGGCCAGACTTGGCAAAAACGCTGCAAGAGCGAGCGTGGTCCTCGCCCATCAATATCATTCCCGGTGATTAATAGCGCCTCAGCTATCGATTAAACTGAGTACCAATTCATCACCGACTTTTAGGTGCGCGAGCTGGTCTAGCGACTGACTTGCGCATTGCAACACGCGTGGATAGCCACCGATGGTTTGGCCATCTCTCATTAATATGATCGCCTGCCCACCATGAGTCAGTTGGACAGTCCCGGGCTGAACACCCGATGACACCATTTTAACGCGACGCTTATCCTCGCGCAGTTGGATTTGGGTGTCGGTGCGCAAACCAACCCGGTTCGACGGATCGATTACTCGGATGCGCTTGGACAGGAGCTGCGATTGGCCATGATGGTCCAGCCACTCGTACTCAGGGCCTGGTGATACCTTGATGATCTTGCTGGGTGTTTGAGGCACAAGCAGCGTGGACGGCCACGGTTTGACCGATCTATCTCGTGTCTCTAGAACATCGCCTCTCGTCCAGACTGCGCCTGGCAAGAGCTCATGACTTCCGATCCTAAGGGCGCTTGCGCTTCCCAACCAACGCTCAGCATGCCACTGGCCTGAGACCGAGAGGTAGGCGCGACATCCGTTGCCGGATGACTTGATGATGAGCTCATCTCCCGGGTTTACCGAGATTGGAAGAAGCGGAGGCTGCGGTTCACCATTTAGCAGCAGATCAAAACCGCTTCCGACAAGCGCAACTCGTCCTGCTTCAAGGCAGTGTAAATGCGGTCCGGAGAGGGTGACCTCCAAAACCGGCGCGGCGAGGGCGTTCCCCACCAGATGGTTCGCGTACCGCATGGCACTTCTATCGAGCGCACCTCCGGTGGGTACGCCCATATGCGTATGGCCGGGCCGTCCCAAATCTTGGGTAGTGGTTCTTAAGCCGCTCGTGACGAACTGGAGCTTCATCGACGGGTCGCCTGCTTGGTCAGTGACGCGATGGGTCGCTGTTCCAACGCTTCGAATACCTCGGGAGTAACGGCTTCAAAGCGGATTCGATCGTTAGCTTGAAATAGCGCTGGCGGGTCAGCCTGAGTTTGGAAGACAGTGAAGGGCAGTCGACCTATGATCCGCCATCCGCCCGGCGAGTCGAAGGGATAAATGCCGGCTTGAGTACCGGCAATGGCAATCGATGATGCAGGCACCGTTGCTCGCGGATCCCGCAGACGGTTGCAGTGCAGTGCGTCTGGAAGATTCCCGAGGTAAGTAAAGCCCGGAAGAAAACCAACCGCATGGACGCGATATTCTGTAGCGCAAAAGCAATCAACGATGGATTGCCAGTCTCGCGATAGTTCCGTCTCGAGTGCGGTGCGGTCGAGCGCGTAGGGCTCGTCGAAGCATGCGGGTAAAGACCACTGATTTCCCTCCGGTATATCTTTGACGTTGATGGTATTCGCGATGGCATGGATCTCGTTCTGCAGGGCGGAGTGTTGCACTTGGTCGGGCTCAAAACAGACGAGTAGGCTGTTGTAGCTTGGCGTCGTTTGGGTAATACCGCGGGTGCGCTGTCGCAAAATTTGAGAATCAAGGGCCATTACAATGTCGCTTGACGCATCGGAGCTCCCGGCATCGATATCGACGAGTAGGGCCGAATCACCGAAGGGCCGAATCGCCATCTTGAATGCCAGAGATTGGGTCATGTTGCGCCGATGGTTAGACCGCGGGAGATCAGGTGGTTACTGATGAGCGTTAGATGTTCTAACGCACCCGGTGTGTCGCTGTGGACGCAAATGCTTTGAGCTTGCAGTGGTAGCCACTTGCCGTTGATAGATTCGACTCGCGAATGCTCAACGATTGACATTATTTGCGCTACCGCTGTCTCAGGTTCGGTAATCACGGCGCCATCCTGACATCGGGGGCTCAGCTGGCCGTCATCGGCATAGCGTCGATCGGCAAATGCCTCACCAAGAAATGGCACAGCAAGATCCTCACAGATTGCGCTGCAATGACTCCCAGCTAGCCCCATAATTTTCAGCGTCGGATCAAACTCTTTAATCGTCGTGACGACAAGTGACGTCAGCTCAGCATCTCGCGCCATATCGTTGTAGAGCGCGCCGTGAGGTTTTACGAAGCTCAATTCGCCACCTAGTTCAGTAACAATGGCTTTGAGTGCAGCAGTCTGCTCGGTTATTGATGCGGATAGTGCGCTTCCTGATATCGACATTGACTGGCGACCGAAGTTTCCTCGATCTGGATAGGACGGGTGTGCGCCAATTCGCAGTCCGGCATCCAGTGCTGACGCTGCCGTTTCTCTCATGGTGTGCTCAGAACCGGCATGCCCGCCGCAAGCGATGGAACAGCTACTAATAAAGCGCATTAATTCGCGATCCAGCGCAGCACTGGCGTCGGTTTCACCTTCACCCATGTCGCAATTCAAATCGATATGCCGTGACATCTCAGAGCCATCCTACGGCTAGCAAGATACTGCGTGAGCCGAGCACGAGTGTGATACACACTACTAGGCATCCCAGAAGATTCTGGAGCGCGTTATTTGAGCGCTCGCCAAGCAGCGTTTTATCGTTCGAAACCCACAGTATGAAGATTGCGATAATTGGCAGAAGCGCACCATTCGCTATTTGCGCCAGCAGAATCAGTTGCAGTGGTTTCACGCTCAGGCTGGCGAATAGAACACCGATGACAATCACGGACTGCCAGGTCCAGCGGAAAACGCGATCTTTCAATTCGGGGCGCAACTTGACGATCTCAGTGACAGCGTAGCCTGCCGCAAGTGGTGCGGTGATAGCGGACGATAATCCGGCCGCCAAAAAACCAGTGGCGAGAAAGATGCTGGATGAGTCCCCCAGTAATGGCGCGAGTGTGGGCGCTAGGTCGTTTAGTGATGTCACCGGCGTCCCCGCACCATGAAGTGCGGCAGCCGCCGTTATGACAATGCATAAAGTGATCAGGCCGCCACCGATTACCGAGACAGTGATGTCACGTCGTGCCTCGGTTAAGGTCACGCCCTGCGTGACATGACGTTTCAGCGTCGAGGCGTGCAAGAATAGGTTGTAGGGTACGACCGTCGTCCCGATAAGACCGATAACCACTAACGCGCCATTTTCGGGGATGCTCGGTGTCATCAGCCCTTTAATAATGTCGACGACAGGAGGTGCGACCACAATGGCAGTGCTGGCGAACACCAGCGCCATGCAGATGACCAAGCCAACCAGAACGCGCTCGATTACGTGAAACTTCTCAGACGCCAAAAGCGCAAAGGCGATCAAGCCAATAAATACGCCCCAAAGATTGATACCCGTGACGCTGACAGCGGGTAGTCCAACGGCAGCACCCGTGATGTTGCCTGCTTCATAGGCGGCATTGCCAATAAATATGGCGCAGATGACCAAGGCAGCCGCAGGAATATACAGGCCGCTCTTCTGCGTCTTCTGCACGATGGCATCACCGAGCCCCAGTTTGCCAATCACACCCAAGCGGCACGTCATCTCTTGAAGCACCAGTGTGGCTACTACTGAGAACGCAACGGCCCACAGCAGCGTAAAACCGAAGTTGCCACCGGCTAGCGTGGCGGTGGTGACGGTGCCGGGTCCAATAAACGCCGCTGCGACCATGGCGCCGGGACCAAACTGTTGTCGCGAGTGACTCATGACTGTGAAGGATGTATCTCCGTTTTCTGCAACCCTCAGTCTAGCTCGAACCGACCGATGCTGAAAAATGTCGATGCGTTGGGGAATCGTCCGCATTTCGCCGGGTTCTGGTTTAGACTATCGCTTTATTGATCACGCAGGAGCTAGGCATGGGGCGCGCCTACCAAAACCGCAAAGAGTCGATGGCCAAAACAGCAGCGATGAAGACCGCTGTTTACTCTAGATACAGCCGCGAGATTTACATGGCGGCTAAAGGCGGTGGTACCGACCCTTCAGCAAACCTGACGCTTCGCTCGTTGATAGACAGAGCAAAGAAAGATCAGGTTCCCTCACACGTGATCGAGAAGGCGATTGACAAGGCAAGCTCGGGAGTTGGCGAGGATTTTCAAATTGCGCGTTATGAGGGGTTTGGTCCCGGTGGCACCATGCTGCTGGTCGACTGCCTAACCGATAACGCCAATCGAACCATCGGTGAGGTGCGTCCCGCCTTCACCAAAGGCAAAGGGAAGATGGGTACACCCGGGACCGTTGCGCACATGTTCGAGCACGCGGCGGTGTTCGTCTTTAAAGGGGATGAAGAGGCCGTGCTTGAGTGCCTCATTATGGCCGACGTTGACGTGCTTGAAGTTGAGAGCGAAGAGGACATGGTTACGGTGATAGCGCCCAACACCGAGTTCGCTAAGGCGCGTAACGCGTTAACGGTTGAATACGGCGATATCGATTTCGATGTGGATGAAATCCAGTTTGTACCCAAAGGTGAGACTGTCATCGCGGGTGAGGATGTTGAGCAGTTTGAGAAGCTTCTCGACCTACTCAATAACTGCGAGGACGTTCAAAATGTCTTCCACGACGCCAAGTACGACTAGTTACCTCTCGCACTTAACTGTCGAAGGTGGCGAACAGATCGTCATCATTTGCGAAGCTTTTGAACTCTAGGGCGTAACCATTCGGGTCTTGAAAAAAGACAGTACGCTGTTCGCCGGGTGTTCCTTCAAACCTGATACTTGGCTCAATAATCATGTTCACCTTTCCCTCGATGCGCTCACACAGGGTTCGGTGGGCATCGGGTGTTAGCACGACGCCAAAGTGGGGGATAGGGACGCTGTGGGCATCCACTGGATTATGGGATTGCGGCAAGGGTCCAGCACCTGTCACGTGGAATACGAGCTGATGACCAAAGAAGTCAAGATCTATCCAGTCATCACTGGTTCGTCCCGTCTTACAACCCAACATATCGCAATAAAAACGACGCGTTAGTTCCAGGTCTTCGGTAGGCAGCGCGAGATGAAAAGGGCGAACGTTCACTGAATACTCCGTAGTGTCTGAGGTAGACGGTGAGGTCAGATCAACACTGTGGCATCACCGGTCGGGCAAGCCGAAGTTTAAGTGCTACTCACCCTCTCCGTCAGTAGCGGCGGGCCCAGTAAAGAATGACTCACTATTGGGCTCAAGTACCACCGCGTTTGCGCACCACTTGGCCAAAGATTTCACGATGACACAAATGAATGCGGGTGACGAGATTCAGTGCGTGGATTCAAAACATTCTTGTGAGTCAAAAAAACATACTGTATGTTCAAATCACGTTAAGTGGCGCGGAATTAAGTGGTAAAACATGCGCCCTTGAATCACTCAAAGAGCCGAACATAACGTCATAAAAAGGGGTAGGTTATGGACTTAGGTGTCTCCGAAAAAGTTGCGCCCATTCTCGAAAGTGTCCGCAATTTCATCAACGACGAAGTACTTCCACTGGAAGAAGAATATAAAGCGCAAATCGAGATCGGATCTCCCTGGGAATTTACCGATCGCCAGACTGAAATTCTTGAGAGCTTAAAGTCAAAAGCGCGAGCTCAAGGGCTGTGGAACTTCTTCCTGACCGATAAAAATGGCACTGGCCTCAACACGGTCGAGTACGCTTACCTCGCAGAGGAAATGGGTCGCTCTTACATTGGCGCCGAGGTTTTCAACTGCAGTGCACCCGACACGGGTAACATGGAAGTCATCCACAAATACGGAACTGAGGCTCAGAAAAAACAGTGGCTTGAGCCACTAATGAATGGCGAGATTCGTTCCTGCTTTGGCATGACTGAGCCCGATGTCGCTTCGTCTGATGCGACCAATATTTGCACGCATGCTGTCCTCGAGGGCGACGAGTGGGTCATCAACGGAGAAAAGCACTGGACCAGCGGGGCAGGTGATCCTCGATGTAAGGTCATGATCTGCATGGTGAAGACTGATTTCGAGGCACCCAAGCATCTTCAGCAGTCTCAGATTTTGGTGCCGATGGACACGCCCGGAGTAGAAATCGTCCGTCCATTGACCGTGTTTAACAACGTTGATGCCCCACATGGTCACATGCGCGTCAAACTTAATAATGTACGCGTTCCCAAGGACAACATTATCTTGGGCCCCGGTCGTGGTTTTGAGATTTCTCAGGGACGTTTAGGCCCAGGTCGAATCCACCACTGTATGCGTTCGATCGGTGCTGCAGAGAAGGCACTCGACTTACTTTGTAAGCGCGCCACAACGCGAACTGCCTTTGGGCGCCCTTTGGCGAAACTCGGCGGTAACATCGACATTATCGCGGATGCGCGGATGAACATTGAGCAGGCACGACTGCTCACGTTGAAAACAGCCTGGATGATGGACACGGTTGATCCAAAAGAGGCCCGTATCTGGATCTCGATGATCAAAACAGTTGTTCCTAATATGGCTCTCAAAGTGATTGATGATGCTATTCAGATGCACGGTGGTATTGGCGTTTCAAATGACACGCCGCTTGCAAATATGTGGGCCGGCCAGCGGACACTTCGATTGGCTGACGGGCCTGACGCCGTTCACCGCATGGTTGTCGGAAGACACGAGCTGAAGGGGTACACCATGGTCGAGGAGACCGGTGCGACCTTCCGCGACGGTTAAGCAAATAGGAGATACGAGAGATGCCTACACAATGGGTTGAACCCGATGACATGGAGAGCATGGCGGGCACCAAGTTACCCCCCAGCGATTGGATGGTTGTCGAGCAGGAGCGGATCAATAATTTCGCTGACTGTACTGAAGACCATCAGTTCATTCATATCGACGAGGAGGCGGCCGCGAAGACACCGTTCGGTGGAACGATTGCACACGGATTTCTCACGCTATCGTTGCTCGTTAAATTGAGTTCCGAAAACTCAATTGGTGTGAAAGGTATGGTCATGGGAGTCAACTATGGCATCGACAAGCTTCGCTTCTTGGCTCCGGTTCGAGCGGGTAAGCGTATCCGCGCGCACACCGAGGTGTTGAACGTTGATCGCAAGGACGCCAACCGTTTTTTGGTGAAGACGGGTGTCACCGTCGAAATCGAGGGAGAGGAAACCCCAGCGCTCTACGCTGAGTGGCTGGGAATGCAGTTCATCGCTTGATAGAGAGCGACTACGAGTAAGGAAGATAGAATGACAATTCGTTATGACGGTCAGGTAGCGATCGTTACAGGCGCTGGCAACGGTTTAGGTCGTAGCCATGCAATTCAGTTAGCAGCTCGCGGTGCAAAGGTTGTTGTCAATGATCTTGGTGGCAAGGTCGATGGTAGCGGCGGCGGTAGCGCGGCCTCTCAGGCTGTGGTGGCTGAAATCGAGGCAGCTGGTGGAGAGGCAATGGCGCATGGTGCGAACGTTGCGGACTTCGAGCAGGTGCAGGACATGGTTGCTAAAACCATGGAGCGTTGGGGCCGCATTGATATCCTCATTAACAACGCCGGTATCTTGAGAGACAAAAGTTTCGGCAAGGGCAGTCTCGACGATTTCAAGCTGGTGCTCGATGTCCACCTGATGGGCAGCGTCAACTGTACCAAGGCCGTCTGGGACATCATGCGCGAGCAGAACTACGGGCGCGTGGTTGTAACGACATCTTCTACAGGCCTTTACGGCAATTTCGGTCAAACCAATTACGGTTCTGCGAAGATGGGCGTGATCGGAATGATGAATACGCTCGCGCAGGAAGGTGCCAAAAACAACGTCAAAATAAATGCGTTGGCGCCCACGGCAGGAACGCGAATGACCGAAGGACTCATCCCTGAAAAAGCCTTTGATCTGATGACCCCAGAGACCGTGACGCCGGCAGTATTGTATTTGGTCTCTCAGGACGCGCCTACGCGAACCATATTGGCGGCGGGTGCGGGTGGCTATGCGGTCGCTAAGATCGTTGAGACGGATGGTATTTATCTCGATGACGCTGATCAGACGCCTGAAGCTATCGCGGAAAACTGGGATGCCATTGCTAATAGTGAGCCAAAGCAACTTCAGGCTGGTTTTGAGCAAACCTTCAAATTCCTGGGCAAAGCTGCGCAGGCCAAAGGCATTTCGCTCGAATAAATTAACGAACGTCAACATTCATACACGACACTAGCCCCACGGGGCCACGGAGCATAACAATGAAAGAAGCAGTAATCGTCTCAACAGCTCGAACACCCATCGGTAAAGCGTACCGCGGTGGGTTCAATAACCTGCAGGCTCCCACAATGGGTGCTCATGCCATTCGCGCTGCTGTCGAGCGCGCGGGTATCGAAGGTGATCGCGTAGAAGACTGCATCATGGGCGCAGCCCTGACGCAGGGTACCTCTGGCATGAACATTGGCCGAAATGCGTCGCTTCGCGCAGGCCTTCCGGTCACCGTATCAGGCATGACGATCGATCGTCAGTGTTCGTCAGGTCTCATGGCGGTTGCAACAGCTGCAAAGCAAGTCATGTACGACGGTATGGATTGCGTTGTAGGGGGTGGTTTGGACTCTATTTCGTTGGTGCAAAACGAGCACATGAATGGCCACCGTCTTGTCGATAACGAGTTGGTTGGGATGCATAAAGATATCTACATGCCCATGCTCCAAACCGCGGAAGTTGTAGCGGCACGCTATGGCATCTCGCGAGATGCGATGGATGAGTACGGCTTCGAGTCACAAGAGCGAACTGCTGCTGCCTATGCGGCAGGTCGATACGACGCTGAGCTGGTGCCGGTTACCTGTGAGCGCATTGTCTACGACAAAGCGACGGGTGAGCAGTCCACGGGGGAGGTTACCGTCACAGCTGATGAGGGTGTACGTCCATCGACACTGGAAGGCGTTAAAGGCCTTCGTACCGTTATTGAAGGCGGCACGATTACAGCGGGTAACGCATCTCAGCTATCTGACGGTGCGTCAGCGCAAGTTGTCATGAGCAGTGATCTCGCGACTTCATTGGGACTTGAGCCATTGGGCGCATACCGCGGAATGGCGGTAGCCGGCTGTGAGCCTGATGAGATGGGTATTGGTCCTGTATTTGCTGTGCCTAAACTACTCAAGCAGCACGGCCTGACGGTCAATGATATTGGTCTTTGGGAGCTGAACGAGGCGTTTGCGGTTCAGGTTATTTACTGCAGAGATAAGCTAGGGATTGATAACGACAAGCTGAATGTCGATGGTGGCGCAATTGCGATCGGTCACCCCTACGGAATGAGCGGGTCACGTATGATTGGACACGCGCTGATTGAAGGCAAGCGTCGAGGTGTTAAGTACGTCGTCATCACGATGTGCGTAGGGGGCGGTATGGGTGCTGCCGGTCTGTTTGAGGTCTACTAAGATGGCAAAGGCGGTCGTATGTAGCGAGCATGGGCTCCCCGATAAGCTCAATCTGGTCCACGACTGGGAAACACCTGAGCTAGGCCCCAATGACGTGCGAATGGAGGTTAAGGCTGCCGGTCTTAACTTCCCCGACGTGCTGATCATTCAAGGCAAATACCAGATGCAGCCACCGATGCCTTTTGTGCCAGGCGGTGAGTCTGCCGGTGTTGTGACTGAGGTAGGTTCCGCGGTCACTCGTTGGTCAGTAGGGGACAGTGTCATTCAGTTGGGTGGTGTCGGTGGCTTTGCCAGCGAGGCCGTGGTCAACGAAAACGCACTTTTGCCAAAGCCTGATGGCATCGACTTCACAGCCGCGGCAGGTGTAGGTATGACCTACTTCACGTCGTACTACGCGCTCAAACAGCGCGGCCAGTTAAAAGCGGGTGAGACCATGCTGGTCATGGGTGCTGCAGGTGGTGTGGGCAGTACGGCTGTTGAGTTGGGTAAGGTCATGGGTGCGCGGGTAATCGCGGCAGCAAGCTCGGATGAAAAACTTGAGCTATGCAAGCAGCTCGGTGCAGATGAGGTCATCAACTACAGTAATGAGTCGATGAAAGATCGCATCAAGGAAATCACTGGTGGCAAAGGTGTCGACGTGGTTTACGATCCCGTCGGGGGCGATTTTGCGGAGCCTGCTGTGCGCAGTATGGCCTGGAATGGTCGCTACTTAGTCATCGGTTTTGCCTCTGGGCCTATACCTAGCATCCCGCTCAATCTGACCCTTCTCAAAGGCTGCGCTTTGGTCGGCGTTTTTTGGGGACGCTTCTTAGGCGAAGAGCCTGCTGAGCAGCAGGAGAACGTTGAAGAGCTGTGGGGGCTCTTCAATGACGGCAAGCTCAATCCGGTTGTAACCGATGTCTTCCCGATTGAAGACTACGAAGCTGGCTATGCTGCAATGATGGAGCGGCGAGCGAAAGGCAAGGTCATTTTCACCTTCTAAGTGATGGACGGATTCTCCTTCCAATCGGTTAAGACGACACTCGTGCAGTCAGGCGCTGTCTTGCAGTTGCCTGACTTGCTCTCCGAGCGAGGTCTTTCAAGACCACTGTTCGTGACCGATGCCATGTTGATCGAGTTGGGTGTTGTCACACCCGCAATTGATCATCTCCGCGACGGTTGCGATAGCGTTTCAGTGTTTGACGGGATCGAGCCCGATCCATCCGAACGGGTCGTGGGTGCGTGCCTCGCTGCTTTTAGGGCTGGTGATTGTGACTCGGTTATTGCGGTTGGTGGCGGCAGCTCCATGGATGTCGCCAAGGTGGTGTCCGTGTTGGCAAATGATCAACAGGCTCTCTCAGAAATCTACGGCGTGGGTATGGTATCCAGCCCACGCACGCCCCTGTTTTTGGCGCCAACAACGGCTGGGACAGGGTCTGAGGTGACACCGGTTGCGATTATTACCACTGGTGAAACGACCAAGGCGGGCGTGAGTTCACCGGTGCTGTTACCCGATGTTGCCATCCTCGACGCGGCACTGACGGTAGGGCTGCCCGCCCACATCACAGCGATGACCGGTATCGATGCCATGGTGCATGCAATCGAGGCCTACACCTCGAAGATCAAGAAAAATCCCATCTCGGATATGTTGGCCTTGAGAGCACTCAAGCTACTGTCCGAAAATATTAGAACTGTGCTGACTTCGCCCGAGGATAGGGTGGCCCGCGAGGCCATGCTCTTGGGATCAATGTTCGCAGGACAGGCATTTGCCAATGCGCCCGTTGGCGCGGTGCATGCACTGGCCTATCCCGTAGGGGGGCACTACCACATACCGCATGGGCTCAGTAACTCGCTGATGTTACCCGCGGTACTGAATTTCAATGCAGAAGCCTGCCCGGAACTCTACGCAGAGCTTGCAGCTGTTTTACCCGGAGCCGAGCATTCCGCGCTGGGTCTTATCGATTGGTTCAAGCGCCTTATCACCGAGAGCGGTTTACCGGCGACCCTGGAACAGGCCAACATTCCCGAGTCGGATCTACCCATGTTGGCGAGCGATGCTATGTTCCAGCAACGCTTGTTGATCAACAACCCGCGCGAGGTCGATGAGCCGACAGCGTTGCAACTCTATCGAGAAGCCTGGAGTGGTTGGGCATGACTGAGCGCGCAACGCCGTCCCCAAGATCGCACTTTTCGGTGTTCTATCAGCTCAATAGTCGTTGGGCCGACAACGATATTTACGGACATATCAACAACGTTGCCTACTACGCCTTTTTTGATTCAGTCGTTAATCGCTTCCTGATCGAGGAAGGGGGCATGCGTCCCGGTATCGATTCCGTTGTTGGCTATGTTGTTAACTCATCGGCTGATTATTTTTCACCCTTGAGTTATCCGCAGGGGCTCGAGCTCGGACTGCGCATTAGTCGTATGGGTGAAAAGTCTGTGACCTGGGAAATTGGTGTGTTCGCTGAAGACGCGGAACTCAGCAGCGTGACAGGTCGCTTCACCCATGCATTTGTTGATCGCGAAGCTAATCTATCAGCGCCCGTTCCCGAGGGCATACGCGCCGCCATCGAACGCCTGGACTAGTCTTCCTCAGCCACGAGGCTTGGACGAGATTTCACCGCATAGCTCAATACCAATATCGTGATGATGCCTGCGAAGAGCGGTGGGTAAGTTGGACTTATCTGATAAAGCGCGCCACCGAGGATAGGGCCTATAACGAAGCCCGCGGCCGGGCAGGCCGTTATGAGGCCTGCAGCACCACCTTGCTCATCGCGACTCACTGCAAGTGAAGCCCCTGCTGCAATCGCGGGGCCAAGTAGGCCGAGACCTGCACCCATAAAGACCATTCCGACCAATAGGCCACCCAAACTTTTGGCGGCTGTTACTACGGCGGCGGCGATCAGATTAGCCACCAAGCCCATGCGCACTAGGTTAAGCGCAGGCCCCGTGTAGCGCTGAGACACCGATAGCTGAAGCGCTAACGTAAAGAAGGCAGAAACCATGAGGGCTGCTCCCGTGTACTGCGCAGTCTCAACGCCTGTCAGCGACAAGCTGTCCTGTATTCGAAACCCCAGTGTTTGTTGAATTGCAGAGAAACCAGTAAAGGTCCCGATAGCACTCAACAAGTAAACCCGCAATCGCGCGTCGAGAAATGACAGCCGAGGCGCGCGTTTTCGCGCGGATCCCGCATTGTCGCCCTCGGGCAGGTATTTCCAGACAACAAACACGGCAATGAACGTGAATACCGCAGCGATATAGAGCGGTGCCAGCAATCCCAAACCCGCTAGGAGCCCGGCAAGCACAGGGCCAATAATCAACCCGAGGCTATTCGCTGTACCGATTCGAGCCAAGGTCTGTGTTCTGAAAGCGCGGGAGCTGTGGTCAGCCGCGTAGGCTGTGACACCGGGACTGGTAGCCGCCATGAGTGATGATTGCATGCAACGACAAACCAAGGCGGTAAAGTACAACGCCCATCCGCTCAGGATGCCTTTCATTCCGAGAGCAAATACGCCAGCAAATACCACCGTTCCGACCGCATACCCCGTCAGGCCGATCACAATGACAATTTTCCGACCGATTTGATCTGACTTACGACCCCACCAAGGAGACAGAAAGGTAAAAACTAGGGCGGACGTCGAGATGATCGACGTCGTTTGTATTTCGGTCAGTGCAACCTCCCGCCCCAAGGGCGGCAGAATCGCAAAAATAAACGCCTGACCGACAGCATTTGCCAGTAGCCCCGCAATCAGAATGAAAAACGATGAACGACTAAGCTTTGTCGGCTCGGCTGTCTGGGCAGCCTCAGCCAATGTCATCGTTTTTTGATCCCAACCGAGCAGTGATTGCGTGGTAAGAAGTGGGCATGAACTTGGTAATGGTGTGCATGACCCAGGCATCCCAGCCAATGAACACGCGACGACGCCCCGCCAATGTGCCTTTCATGATGACTTGTGCGGCTTTGGTCGGGGAGGTTCTTGCGACTTGTTTGAAGGACTCATCGCGCTCTTCGGCACTGACCTCTGAAGATTCGCCATCGGTTCGTGCGCGCAGTGCAATATTGGTTGCGATGCCACCCGGGTGTACGCAGGTAACAGTGAGCGCGGTGCCGCGGTATTCGGCTTGTAGCGATTCCGTGAAACCGCGCACTGCAAACTTCGCACTGTTATAGGCGCTTTGCGTAGCGATTCCCACCATGCCAAAAATCGATGAGATGTTAACCAGATGGCCTGACGGTGAGGCCTCTAGTAGGGGTAGGAGTGCTTTTGTACACCAGACCACACCCCAGTAGTTGATGTTCATTAGCCACTCAAAGTTGTCCAGTGATGCTTCACGGAACTGCGCCCCGTAGGCCACGCCCGCATTGTTGAAGAGAAAATCCAAGCAGTCGTTGTCTGCTGTGATCGTGGCTGCCCACGCTTCGATTTCGGCTCTGTTGCCGCAATCAACCAGGGCTGTGGAGACAGATGACCGGGTTGTGTCCAACATTGCCACCGTTGTATCCAAGCGCTCTTGACTGATGTCGCAGAGGTAAAGATCGATACCTCGCTCATTCAGGTTAATCGCTAGAGCGCGTCCAATGCCGTCTCCAGCGCCGGTAATTGCGGCTGTCTGTCTTGTTGTCTTGGCCATTGACGCCCCCCGATAAACTGCAAAATTTTGACGTTGAAACGGACGTCGATTCGGTCCTTTTTCGTGGACACTAAACCGTCATAACCGTACAATTGAGTCTTAGCGCATTGATGAATTGGTCGGCGACTTTAGGGTCAGTCCGGCGTACCACCGCGTGCGTGACACAATAACATATCTGGTGCCAATCCGGTTGAAGAATAGTGAGGCAAAGAGAGGCTTCACGGGCACCGGGCAAGTGACTCTCTGGAGGATGTCGAGTGGATAAACCTGCTGTCTTAGCGCTTGAAGACGGCACAGTTTTTCGCGGCCGATCGGTCGGTGCTGATGGAAAAACTGTGGGAGAGGTGGTTTTTAATACGGCGATGACGGGGTATCAGGAGATCTTGACCGATCCGTCTTACGCTCAGCAGATGGTTACACTGACATATCCCCACATTGGGAATACCGGCACGAACGCGGCTGATGCAGAGTCTAACGCTGTTCATGCGGCCGGCCTGATTATTCGAGACTTACCGCTAGTTGCCTCCAATTTTCGCTCCGAACAAAGTCTGTCTGATTATCTGGTGGCCAATAACACGGTCTGTATTTCGGACATCGATACGCGCAAGCTGACGCGTATTATTCGTGAAAAGGGCGCCCAAGCGGGTTGTATCCTGACGGGCGATGCGGCCGATGAAGCAGTGGCCATCGCGGAGGCCCAGTCATTCCCGGGCCTTAAGGGAATGGATTTGGCCAAGGTTGTAACGACCAACGAAAGTTACGAGTGGACAGAGCCCACGTGGCAGTTGGGCGTGGAATCACCAACAAGACCGGAGCCTACCTATCATGTGGTGGCACTCGACTTTGGCGTCAAGCGCAATATTCTTCGAATTCTGGTTGATCTCGGTTGTCGTGTGACCGTTATGCCGGCCAAGAGCTCCTACGAAGAGGTCATGGCTCACAACCCCGACGGTGTTTTTCTTTCCAATGGACCTGGAGACCCTGAACCGTGCGACTACGCCATTGATCTGGCGCAAAAGGTAATGGCCTCAGGTTTGCCACTCTTCGGTATTTGTCTCGGTCACCAGATTTTGGCGTTAGCGAGTGGTGCTCGCACAGAAAAAATGAGCCACGGTCATCATGGAGCCAACCATCCGGTCCAAGACCTGGCTGATAAGACAGTGATGGTGACCAGCCAAAACCACGGTTTTACGGTCGCAGACGCCGACTTGCCGGACAATCTGGTCGTTACTCACCGCTCACTCTTTGACGGTACGGTTCAGGGAATCCGCCGCACAGACACGCCCGCTTACAGTTTTCAGGGCCACCCCGAAGCCAGCCCGGGCCCGCACGATGCGAAGTACCTGTTTGATGCCTTTATCGAGGCCATGAACACCGCCGTCTCTCAGGGAGGAGCCGCCTAATGCCAAGACGATCCGACATTGAGAGCATTTTGATCCTCGGCGCTGGACCGATTGTTATCGGCCAGGCCTGTGAGTTTGACTACTCGGGTGCTCAGGCGTGTAAGGCGCTTCGGGAGGAGGGCTATCGAGTCATCCTCGTGAACTCGAACCCCGCCACGATCATGACGGACCCCGCCATGGCCGATTCGACTTACATCGAGCCTGTGGAGTGGCAGACCGTCGCCAAAATTATCGAAAAAGAGAGGCCGTGTGCCTTGCTTCCGACCATGGGCGGTCAGACAGCATTGAACTGCGCGCTGAAACTCGACGCAGAAGGCGTACTGGCGAAGTACGGTGTCGAGATGATAGGTGCGACACAAGAGGCCATTGATAAAGCCGAAGACCGCGAAAAGTTCGATATTGCGATGAAGAAGATCGGACTGGAAACGCCTCGCGCCGAGATTGCCCATACGCTGGAGGAAGCGTTTGGTGTTCTCGAGAAGGTCGGTTTCCCTTGTATCATTCGCCCGTCATTTACGATGGGTGGCTCCGGCGGCGGTATTGCTTACAACCGAGTGGAGTTCGAGACCATTTGTAAGCGCGGTCTCGAATTGTCGCCAACCAATGAGTTGCTTATCGATGAGTCGCTTATTGGTTGGAAAGAGTTTGAGATGGAGGTCGTTCGAGACAAGAACGACAACTGCATCATCGTTTGTTCGATCGAGAATCTTGATGCCATGGGTGTCCACACCGGTGACTCGATTACGGTAGCACCCGCTCAGACTCTGACGGATAAGGAATACCAGCTCATGCGAAACGCCTCACTCGCTGTACTGCGCGAGATTGGCGTTGAAACGGGCGGCTCCAACGTTCAATTTGGACAGTGCCCTGACACAGGCCGCATTGTCGTGATTGAAATGAACCCGCGGGTATCACGATCATCTGCATTGGCATCGAAGGCCACGGGCTTCCCGATTGCGAAGGTCGCCGCCAAGCTCGCTGTCGGCTACACCCTCGACGAGTTAGCCAACGACATTACCGGCGGTGTGACGCCTGCGTCATTTGAACCCTCGATCGACTACGTCGTCACGAAAGTACCCCGCTTTGCCTTCGAGAAGTTTGCGACAGCGGATGCCAAGCTCACGACGCAAATGAAGTCTGTGGGTGAAGTGATGGCAATTGGTCGTACCTTCCAGGAGTCTGTTCAAAAAGCGCTGCGCGGCTTGGAAGTCGGATCAGCGGGTTTCGAGCCGCGATTGGTAGTTACCGACGACGACTCGCGTGCTGAACTAGTAAAACAGTTGACCCATCCTGGTGCTGAGCGAATCTGGTATCTCGCGGATGCCTTCAGAGCAGGTTTTGAAATGGAGGAGATCTACGGCTACTCCGGTGTGGATCCTTGGTTCTTGGTTCAGATTGAGGACATCGTTCGTATCGAGGGGACACTTGAGGGTCGCTCGGTGACGGATCTTGAGTTTGCGGAATTGCGCAACTTAAAGCGCAAAGGCTTTGCGGATAAGCGAATCGCCGCCGTCATGGGTGATTCCGAAGCATCGGTGCGAGCGCATCGCCAGGCTTTAAATTTGCGACCGGTATATAAGCGAGTCGATACCTGCGCGGCCGAGTTTTCTTCGGCGACTGCTTACATGTACTCAACCTACGAGGAGGAGTGTGAGGCAGCGCCAAGCGATCGAGAAAAAATTATTGTTCTCGGTGGGGGCCCAAACCGTATTGGCCAAGGTATCGAGTTCGATTACTGCTGTGTTCACGCGGCGCAGGCCATGGCCGAGGATGGTTATGAAACCATCATGGTCAACTGTAACCCTGAAACCGTATCGACCGACTACGACACCTCGGACCGGCTCTTCTTTGAGCCCGTAACACTTGAGGATGTTTTGGAGATTGTCGACCTCGAGAAGCCTAAGGGTGTGATTGTGCAATTTGGGGGTCAGACGCCCCTGAAGTTGGCGCGCGCCTTGGAGGCGGCTGGCGTCCCCATTATTGGGACCACCCCTGACCAGATCGATAGAGCGGAAGACCGAGAGCGATTCCAGCAGATGATTCAGGCCTTGGGCTTGCTTCAGCCGGCAAATACGACGGTGCGCAGTGTTGATGAGGCTATCGCTGCGGCGCGAGAGATCGGCTACCCGCTGGTGGTGAGACCGTCGTACGTTCTCGGTGGCCGAGCCATGGAGATCGTGTACCGCGAAGATGACCTGCTTCGGTACATGCGCGATGCCGTTCAGGTATCCGATGACTCGCCAGTGCTGTTAGATCGTTTCTTAAGTGCTGCAATTGAGGTGGATATTGATGCGGTATCCGACGGTGACGACGTAGTCATTGGTTCCATCATGCAGCACATCGAACAAGCGGGGATTCACTCGGGTGATTCTGCTTGCTCGTTACCGCCTTACAGCCTGCCGGCTGATGTGCAAGACAAGATGCGTGACATGGTGAAAGCTATGGCTGTGGCGCTTGAGGTCAAGGGACTGATGAATGTTCAGCTCGCCTGGCAGGATGATGAGATTTACGTGATTGAAGTGAATCCACGTGCGTCGCGGACCGTGCCTTTCGTATCGAAGGCCATCGGTGTGTCATTGGCAAAAATCGCCGCACGGTGCATGGCGGGGCAAAGCTTGGAGTCGCAAGGGTTTACGGGCGAGGTGGTGCCCAGCTATTACAGTGTCAAAGAGGCGGTATTACCCTTTAATAAATTCCCCGGCATTGACCCCATATTGGGGCCAGAGATGAAGTCCACGGGTGAAGTGATGGGTACCGGCCCCACGTTTGCTGATGCCTTCGCCAAGGCGCAGTTGGGTGCGGGCGATGTGACGCCTCAGTCAGGACTCGCCTTATTCAGTGTTCGCGATGCAGACAAAGCGGCTGCCGTTGAAGTTGCCAAGCGACTGGTATCAACGGGATTCACCCTCGCTGCGACAAAAGGCACGGCAAAGGCGCTTCAGCAGGCTGGTCTCGACGTCCGCTCTGTTAACAAAGTAGCGGAAGGGCGTCCGCACATTGTCGATTTGATCAAGAACGACGAGGCCTCACTGATTATCAATACGACAGAGGGTCGCACGGCCATTTTGGATTCGGCCTCAATTAGATCGAGTGCCGAGCAGCATCAGGTGTTCTACACTACAACGCTAGCAGCGGCCGAAGCCATTTGTATGTCGATGGAACAAGAGCCTGATGGGCAGGTTCGCAGGCTGCAGGATCTCCATGTGAGTTTGGCAAATGAATAAAGTTCCAATGACAGTCGCTGGTGAAGCGGCCCTCCGAGAAGAGCTGGAGCGCCTTAAAAAAGTCGACCGGCCCAGAATCGTTGCGGCGATTGCAGAGGCGAGAGAGCACGGTGATCTCAAGGAGAATGCTGAGTATCACGCTGCGCGGGAACAGCAGAGTTTTGCCGAGGGACGAATCAAGGAGCTCGAGTACAAGTTGTCGAACTCGCAGGTCATCGATATCACAACCCTTGCCCACACCGGCCGCGTTCTTTTTGGTGCCACTGTCGACTTGATCAATGTCGATGACGACACCGAAGTCTCCTACCGAATTGTTGGCGAGGATGAGGCAGACGTGAAGCAGAATATGATTTCTGTCAGCTCACCCATCGCTCGCGCTTTGGTTGGTAAGTCAGAGGGTGATGAGGTCGTCGTTAAGGCCCCTGGTGGCGACATCTACTACGAGATTGATAAGGTTCGCCACGTCTAGACCTTACTTTATCTGATCCCTTCAACGCTGATGTCCTCGAAATCAATGCCATCCCTTTCGCTTTGGGAACTCGCAGTTGGTGAATCCAGAGACATAGTGTCTATTTGCAGTGATACCGCCGACGGTGCAGTTCAGCGTCTGATCGACATTGGCTTTCGAGAAGGTCAGCGCGTTAGTTGCGTAATGCAGCCGGGTTTTGGCGCCCCGCGTGTGTACGCGGTGGGTGGTGCTACCTATAGCCTAGACAAGCAAACCGCAAACTTTGTCAGGATTGCCGGCGAGGCTGGTCGATGACAGATGTACTCCTGGTGGGCGCGCCCAACTCGGGAAAGAGCGCTCTATTCAATCGGCTTACGGGCCTTAAGCATAAGGTTGCCAACTATCCCGGGATTACCATTGATGTCGGCAAAGGGTGTTTAAGTTCGAACCCCCAGGTGACACTCTGGGATTTCCCCGGAACGTACTCGCTTAATCCAGTATCAGCTGAGGAGCAGGTTGCGATCGCTAGTTTGCGTTCTGCGCTGCAGGACCCTCAGGACGCGCTGGTGGCTATGGTGCTGGATGCAACTCGCCTCGAAAAGGGCCTCACCTATTGTCTTCAGGTGGCGCGTGATGCAGCTATTGCCGGCAAGGCGTTTGTCGTTTTTCTCAATATGATGGATCTCATCGAGAGCGATGCGCTCGAGCTCGATGTATCCGGCTTAAGCGCTGCGTTGGGCGTTCCGGTATACCCTGTCAGTGCCCGCACTGGCGCTGGTATGGAAGAGGCAGAGAGGGGCATACAACAAGCAGGACTTGGCGTTGCGCCCTGGGCGGACACACCAGATGCATTGATCACAGGCACGGCACAGCAAATAAGTGAACGTTTCGCCCCCGCAGGAGATCTTCTAGTCCGCCGTCAAGCTCGATTGGATCAATGGCTTCTCGGAACCGTTTCTGGTGCATTGGCGTTCGTCATCATCATGACCCTATTTTTTCAGGCGATCTTCACATGGGCGGCTCCGCTGATGGACGGTGTTGAGGCGCTAGTAATCGCCATGGGATCCTCAGTGGCTTCCGTTATGCCGGAAGGTGTTGTTGCCGATTTTGTGAACGATGCCATCTTTGGTGGGCTCGGTGCGTTCCTTGTGTTTGTGCCTCTCGTCTTCATCTTGACGCTCATTATCGGTGCGCTCGAGGACTCGGGTTATCTCGCTCGTGCCGCGCTCATTTGTCATCGCCCGCTCAGCGTGTTCGGCTTGTCGGGAAAAAGCTTTGTACCGCTTTTATCTGGGGTTGCTTGTGCGATTCCCGCTATTTACGCGGCGCGCACCCTATCATCGATGCAGGAACGGTTGCTGACCTACGTGGCGATTCCACTCATGCCTTGCTCGGCAAGACTGCCGGTTTATGCGCTTCTCATTGCTATTTTGATTCCCAACGAGACGGCACTGGGTGGGCTCATAGGTTGGCAAGGTCTGGTGATGTCAGGGATTTACTTTTTTGGCATCACTACCGCGCTGACGGTTGCAGCGCTTATTGGTCGAATGAGTCATGAGGATCGCACCGGTCAGCCTTTTATCCTCGAGTTACCGGCCTACCGATTACCTGTCGCTCGAACGATTGTTAGGACTGCGCTCAATCGTGCTGGGCACTTCGTTCAAAAGGCGGGTAGCGTCATTTTCGCTGTAACGGTCGTGGTCTGGATTCTTGGCTATTTCCCCAATGGCGGACAAGACCTGTCTAGCTCCTGGCTTGCGTCTATCGGGCGCTTCATTGAGCCCGTTTTTTCACCGCTTGGCTTAGACTGGCGGTACGGCGTTGCCATCTTAGCCTCCTTTCTCGCGCGTGAGGTGTTCGTAGGTACCTTGGGCACTATTTTTGGCATTGAGGCAGCAGATGAGGACCCCGCTCCGCTGGCTGATCAGATTACGGCATCGGGACTTACTGTCGCCTCTGGGGCTGCGTTGGTGGTGTTCTTCACAATTGCACTTCAATGCGTATCAACCGTTGCGCTACTTGCACGCGAGGCGAAGTCCGCGCGTTTTGCCGTGGCGCTCATGGCCGGCTATCTCGTCCTCGCATGGTTGGCTGCGTTTGGGCTTTATCAGCTAGTCGGAGTACTACTCAGCTAGATGCGGCTAATCCCGGCTTCTCTGGAATAATTCTAATTCGGTGAGCAATAGCTGCGCGGCCATGCGAATCATGATCGAGTGGTGGTGCTGGCGCAGCGCCTCGATGCCCGAGCCAATTTCCTCTTGCAGCTGTTGCACCTCATCGATATCCAATCCGTTGGGCAGGCTGACGCTAAAGGAAAAGTCTGAATCTCCCTGAAGGTCGCCATAGACCTTCGTCAAAAGCTCGGTGGCATGGGCTATCAGAACATCGTCTGCACCCTTATCTCGCAACAATGAACCGAGTTGATCCGTTAGATAGGCGTAGGCCTGTTTTTCGCGACTGGGGAATTCCAGGATGTTGGACATCAGAGAGGTCTTTGCAGATTCGACTTTCTTGGATCAGCGTTTTCAGAATGACGCAGTAGCGTAGCCGTGTGACCAATTTTCTGAACCAGCTCGGCGCCGCATGACGTGACTAGTTGTTCGATCACAGCGTCACGTGCTTCACGGTCTCCAACGCTGACTTTGATCTTGACCAGTTCGTGGTCGGTTAGCGCCCGATCGAGCTCCGTTTCAATGCCACTGGTTAAACCCTGTCCGCCGACGGTTACAATGGGGTGAAGTTTGTGCGCAATGGCGCGGTACTGTTTTAGTAGTCGGTTTTCCAAGATGTGGTTCTCATTAGCTGCAGTTTGTGGATGAAGGCTTGCTATTCTAGCGGGCATTGTTTCAGGAGTCCCCAAAAATGGCGAAGAAGCGTGGGTCAAGTAAAGCCTGGCTGAAGGAACATCGAGACGATGTTTACGTGCAGCGCGCACAAGCTGATGGTTATCGCTCAAGAGCCTGCTACAAACTCCTAGAGCTGAACGAGAAGGACCGATTCATCAAGCCTGGCATGACAGTCGTTGATCTGGGCAGTGCACCCGGTGGTTGGTCACAGGTCGCTGCTCAAATAGTAGGGCATAAGGGGCGGGTTATCGCCAGCGATATATTACCTATGGATGCCATTGCCGGCGTTGACTTCATTCAGGGTGACTTCACCGAGCAGTTGGTCTTCGATGAGATTCAGGCGGTGATTGGCACTGACCAGCCTGCGGTTGTGCTGTCCGATATGGCTCCGAATATGAGTGGCATTGTCGATGTCGATCAGCCCAAAGCCATGTATTTGGTCGAGCTTGCGCTCGATCTCGCTGTGCAGATGCTCCCAAAGGGCGGTGTCTTCGCGGCGAAAGTCTTTCACGGGGAAGGCTTTGATGACTGGTTAAAATCGGTTCGCGGCAACTTTCAGTCGGTGAATAGCCGAAAGCCAGCTGCCTCCCGACCTCGTTCAAAAGAGGTTTATGTGGTGGCTAAAGGGTTCAAGGGTTAGACCCAGTTGCAGAAATTACCCGTAAATCCTTGAAATAGCACCTTGGCGTCTCCATGTCATTTAAGTGCGCGCTTCGCGAATACCCCGCTATACTGGTGGGCCGATAGGCGCCAAGGTCAGTCCGGAGGATGGTGATTTGAACAATATGGCGAAGAATATGTTGTTGTGGCTAGCGATAGCGGCGGTGCTGCTGTCGGTATTCAACAACTTCAATACCCAGGGCCAAAAAGAGCAGCTGGGTTACTCGGCCTTCATTCAAGAGGTTCAAAATAACCGTCTCTCAAGGGTGGTTGTTGACGGCTTGACGATCTCGGCAGAGCGAACCGATGGTTCCAGTTTTGAGACCATTCGACCTATGGTCGAGGATCCAAAATTAATGGACGACCTTCTCGCCCACAATGTGGTGGTCGAGGGCAAGCAGCCTGAGCAGCAGTCGGTTTGGACGCAGTTATTGGTTGCTAGCTTCCCTATCTTGCTTATTTTGGCGGTTTTCATGTTCTTTATGCGCCAGATGCAAGGTGGCGGCGGTGGCCGTGGTGGCCCCATGAGCTTCGGTAAGAGCAAGGCAAAGCTGCTCGGTGAAGACCAGATTACGACAACGTTTGCCGACGTTGCAGGCGTTGATGAAGCCAAGGAGGACGTCCAGGAGCTTGTTGAGTTCTTGCGTGATCCCAGTCGCTTCCAGAAGTTGGGCGGACGTATACCGCGTGGGGTCCTTATGGTGGGACAGCCCGGTACAGGTAAAACCTTGCTGGCGAAAGCGATTGCCGGCGAAGCTAAAGTGCCGTTCTTTTCCATATCGGGATCAGATTTCGTCGAGATGTTTGTCGGTGTGGGTGCATCGCGCGTTCGCGACATGTTTGATCAGGCGAAAAAGCAGTCTCCATGCATCATTTTCATCGATGAGATCGATGCGGTCGGTCGTCATCGTGGGGCGGGGCTTGGCGGCGGTCACGATGAGCGTGAGCAGACATTAAACCAGTTGCTGGTTGAGATGGATGGTTTCGGTGGAAACGATGGCGTGATTGTTATTGCTGCGACCAACCGTCCTGACGTGCTGGATCCAGCGCTGCTTCGTCCGGGCCGTTTCGATCGTCAGGTCACTGTGGGACTGCCTGATATTCGAGGGAGAGAACAGATCCTTAAGGTGCATATGCGCAAGGTGCCGCTCGCGGAAAATGTTGAAGCATCAAAAATTGCGCGGGGTACGCCCGGTTTCTCCGGTGCGGACTTGGCAAACCTTGTCAACGAGGCAGCGCTGTTTGCAGCGCGAGCGGGCGTGCGAACGGTTGGCATGCAGCAGTTTGAGCTAGCCAAGGACAAGATCATGATGGGTGCCGAGCGCCGCTCCATGGTCATGTCCGAGAAAGAGAAGCTCAATACGGCTTATCACGAGGCGGGACACGCGATTGTTGGGCGCCTCATGCCAGAACACGACCCAGTATATAAAGTGTCGATTATTCCACGAGGACGCGCATTGGGTGTCACTATGTTCCTCCCCGAGGAAGATCGGTACAGCCACAGCCGGCGTCATATTGTGAGCCAGATCACCAGCTTGTTTGGCGGCCGAGTGGCGGAAGAGATGACCTTGGGTAAAGAGGGTATTACCACAGGCGCATCCAATGATATTCAGCGTGCGACCGAAATTGCTCGCAATATGGTTACCAAATGGGGTCTTTCAGATGCCATGGGTCCTCTGATGTACGACGAGGGCGGTGAGGAAGTGTTCCTGGGTCGAACAGCGGCACAACCCTCGAAAGCTATGTCAGATGAAACAGCGCTGGCGATTGATAAAGAGGTTCGTGCCATTATCGATGAGTGCTACGAGAAGGCGCGTGACTTGCTCGAGGAGCATCGCAGTAAAATGGACATGATGGCCGAGGCTTTGATGCAGTACGAAACCATCGACTCCGAGCAGATCGATGCGATCATGGAAGGCCGTAAGCCAAATCCCCCCTCTGATTGGTCCGATGGTCCATCTGATTCACCGTCAGATCCAGAGGCGTCATCTCCGAATGACGATGCCATGGGCGATCCCGTTACTCACTGAGAAACGTGTCGGTGAGTCTACAGTGTGGCCAGCGAGTCCTATCGCTGGATACACCTCAAATAATGGGCGTCCTCAATGTGACGCCCGATTCATTTTCTGACGGTGGCCAACTGCTCTCTCGTGAGGGGCTTCTTCACGATCGCCTACTGGAGCGAGCAACGCAGATGGTTGCCGATGGGGCAGCAATCCTTGATATCGGAGGAGAGTCCACTCGCCCAGGAGCCGCGCCTGTGTCATTGCAGGAAGAGCTCGACAGAGTCATGGGCGCTGTTCAGCTAATAACCCCCCGACTTGATGTCATTTTATCGATCGATACCAGCACGCCTGAGGTCATGCGTGAGGCAGCGAAGGCGGGCGCAGGTTTACTCAACGACGTCCGAGCATTCTCGCGTGAAGGTGCTATGGCCGTAGCCGTGGCTTCTCAATTACCTGTTTCCTTGATGCACATGTCTGATGAGCCAGATCGCATGCAAGAGCAAACGGCGTACGACGATGTCGTCACCGATGTGAAGGCATTTCTCGCACATCGGATTGCAGCTTGCCGGGAGGCAGGTATGGCCGGGGATCAAATGGTGATCGATCCCGGTTTTGGCTTTGGCAAAACGGTCGCGCAAAACTACGAAATGTTGCGAAGACTCGAGGAATTTGCCTCATTTGATTTGCCGATCTTGGTTGGTGTCTCGCGAAAGTCTATGATCGGCGCAATCACTGGGCGTCCCGCCCCCGAGCGTGTGGTTCCCAGTGCTGTACTCGCTGTAATGGCAGCCGCTAGGGGAGCGTCCGTCATTCGCGTACACGACGTGGCCGAAACAGCAGATGCACTGGCTGTTTGGCAGGCGACTGAGGGGGAGTTGTGAGTCGAAAATATTTTGGTACCGATGGCATCCGAGGCCGTGTTGGCGACGCACCGGTAACACCTGACTTCATGCTAAAACTGGGATGGGCGACGGGCAAGGTCTTCGCCAGTGAAGACGGTACTAAGCCAACGGTGGTCATTGGTAAAGACACGCGGGTATCGGGCTACATGCTCGAGTCAGCATTGCAGGCGGGACTGGTAGCGGCGGGTGCGAACGTGAAGCTGCTGGGTCCACTGCCGACCCCTGGGATCGCCCTTCTGACGCGAACGCAAAAAGCAGATGCGGGCATAGTGATCAGCGCCTCTCATAACCCATACTTTGATAACGGCATCAAATTTTTCAACGGCCAGGGAAGCAAGCTCTCGGATGAGCTGGAGGTCCGGATTGAGGCCATGATTGACAGCCCAATGGAGACCGTCGATTCAGAGCAGCTTGGTAAAGCGAGCCGCATTGCCGATGCGGCCGGTCGCTACGTTGAATACTGCAAGTCCACCTTTCCTGATGAGCTCAGTCTGAAAGGAATGAAGCTCGTAATTGATTGCGCACATGGTGCCACCTATCACATTGCGCCTGCCGTGTTTGAAGAACTGGGGGCCACAACAGTTGTGATTGGCGCGACACCCGATGGTTACAATATCAACGATGGCGTGGGCTCCACGGAGCCCGCTGCATTGCAGGCAAAGGTGCTAGAAGAGGGCGCGGATATTGGCATTGCCTTTGACGGTGACGGCGACCGGCTACAAATGGTCAATGCAAAGGGTGAATTACTAACGGGCGACGATGTCCTTTACGTATTGGCCATGCATCGCCTTGCCAATGGCGATTCTGACGCTGGAATCGTCGGCACGCTCATGACCAATATGGGGCTGGAATTAGCGCTCCAGGAAAGTGGCCTTCGATTGGCACGTGCCAAGGTGGGCGACCGCTATGTAAAAGAGCTGATGGTTGCTGAGGGTTGGAGCTTGGGCGGCGAGTCATCCGGTCATATTATCTGCGGAGACTTGAGTACAACCGGTGACGGTGTCATCGCCGCCTTGCAAGTACTGGCGGCGGTCAGGGCCTCAGGGAAAAGTCTTGAAGCGCTTACCTCCGGTTTCAATCCTTTACCGCAGGTCTTGGTCAATGTGCGTATTACAAAGGGCTTTGATCTTTCGACACACCCCACGATTGCTGAAGCCTGCCGCCGCGTTGAATCTGAGCTCGAGGGGCGAGGGCGTCTACTTCTGCGCCCATCGGGAACCGAGCCTGTCATCCGAGTGATGGTTGAGGGGGATGATACGGTCGCCATTGATGCGCTCGCCGACGAAGTCGCGGACGCTATTCGACAGGCCGCATAACAAGATTAGCCTTGCCCCTCGCGCGGCACTTGGGTAGACTCGCGCACCCTTGGTAATGACGTTGTTCGGTGTAAAAACGTCAAGTTCGGAGAGACACGTGAATCAAGTTATTTTGGTTGTCCATCTGCTGGTAGCGCTTGCGATCATCGGCCTCATTTTGCTGCAACGCGGCAAGGGCGCTGATATGGGTGCATCGTTTGGCGGTGGTGCCTCACAGACGGTCTTTGGCTCGTCAGGTGGTGGAAACGTGCTGACGTCTGCGACCGGTTGGTTGTCGGCGCTATTCTTCGCGACAAGCTTTGGCCTGGCAATGATTGCAGACCAGCAGTTTGCAGACACCGACGACCTTGGTTTTGAGGTTCCGCTCGAGTCGATCGAAGCGGCACCCTTGGCTCCTGTAGGTGATCTACCGCTTGCTGATGAGCCCAGCGAAAATTCTGGCGCAGACGATCTCCCGATCGACTAAAGCCAATACAGATTGCGGAAGTGGTGGAATTGGTAGACACGCTATCTTGAGGGGGTAGTGGCCTATGGCTGTGGGGGTTCAAGTCCCCCCTTCCGCACCATCTATAAAGGGAACAATGACGCTAAGTTGTTGTTCCCTTTATCTTTTTTATCTACCTGAAAATCTTAGAGCCGCGATCTCGGTATATTTTTGGTATCGAATCGTGCCTATTTCCGTGTTCAATGAGCGAAAGTTGGTGCGGCCCGGTATAATAACTACGAGAACGGGCGAGGTAGAGCACTAATGGCCACCATGAAATATCTCAAAGTAAGAAAGGACTCTGATGCGTTAGCATTATTTCATTAAATCGAGCAATCACTACTTAAATAATGGCCGCGGTATTTTTCATCATCGATCTACGCGACTATGTTGTTTAGTTAATAAAACAATTTGACAACTTTCACCTCTATTTTTAGGGGGGTAAGCTATAGAGAGGCCTAATTTCTGCGGGGCATAAGTGCGTAAAGTCGATAGTTCATATCCCAAGCGTCACGCTGCTAGGCGTATTGCGGATAAGGCATATTTGTGGGTAGCAACTCGTTTTATCGATTGGATCGATGAACTCAGTCGCAAAGTTCCCAAAATTGGCCTGCGGGCCCGGTTACAGCTAATAGTTCTAGCACTTGTTGTCTTGTTCACAACGAATGTATTGATCAGTGCCTTGGGCTCCTTCGCGCGTAGTGAGGCGCTTATCCACTATCGTTATTCAGCTAGCGCTTCGAATCTGACCTATGATTTAGAGCGTTTGCTTAAGGCGCAAAAACGGAAGTTACTTGTCTTAGACGCCTTAGGTACAAAATCCTTTGATCGCATGACTATCTCAGAGCAGGTTCAAACTCAAGAGGATCAGACGAGGATCATTGATGCGCTTGGAGATCTTGGACGCTTTACGGAATATCAAACCGAGACAGAATATCGCTCACTGTTCAAAGCCGTGTCTGATCTGCAAGCCATATTGAGCGAAATTTATGAAGACCGAGGTTCGCACGGCGGTGATAGCTACGAACTTGCTCTTGCGTCCTACGAGCTGGCTCTGGAAGCACTTGACGTCTTTTCATTGAATAACGCTAAACTTTCAGCTGATAGGTCACGGGTGGCTAACGAGCAGGCGACTTTAATTGACCGGATTGCCTTCCTAATGTTTTTGGCTTCCATAGTAATAACCACGCTGTTCATCCTCGCTTTAATAAAAAATACTAATCAATCGCTGTCTAGGTTGAAGCTGGGGGTAGAGCGTTTTGGGACGGGAGATTTGAAGTATCGAATCGATGAAAGTTTAGATGCGGGCGAATTTGCGGAGCTAGCGCGCACGTTTAATAAGATGTCTTCTTCACTTGACGCTGCCATAGAGCAACTCGAAGTGAGGGAGCGTTTCATTAAAAAAGTTTTTGGCAGATACCTGTCTGATGTGGTGGTGGAAGAAATTTTGGAAACGCCTGATGGCCTATCTATTGGGGGAGAAGTTAAGGAAATTACCATCTTAATGAGCGACATTCGAGATTTTACTAGGCTGAGCGAGGTGTTGAATCCACAGGAAACTGTTTTATTGTTGAATCGTTATTTGGGCGCAATGGCCGAGATCGTTATTGAATACGGTGGTGTCGTTGACGAGTTTTTGGGTGATGGAGTGTTAGCTGCCTTTGGGGCACCAATATCGACCCAATCTTGCTTAAACCATTCTTTTAGACCAGCCATTAGTAGACCTTCGTTACTTTCCTTCTATTAGACATAACTTTACCACAACCTTTAGCAATACCGCCACGTTTAAAACCTATTCTACCGCCATCTTTTTTTCCAGCAGGTTTAGGTCCTTTGAAATCTTTTCTCTTTACACCAGAGGGGTCTTTAATTTTACCAGCACAAATTTTAGAAGCGTAAGCGTTAGCATATGCTGACGGATACACTTTGAATTTTCGCTTCGCTGCGGCTTTACCTCTTGGACAAAGTTTTGCCATTACTTTTTCTTCCTTTTCAT
>CAJWQE010000016.1 GCA_913045375.1 uncultured Halieaceae bacterium
AAATCCTTTTCTTTGCAATCGCCTTGAAAGCATATCGCGGTTAAGCTCGTTGTCTTCCACTAACAATATTTTGTGCACCATAACTTCATCCGATCGTCTCGCACCCCGCAACACATACTGGGAACTCCGCTCGCATAGAGTCTACTGCTTTGCATGTCTATCGAAAAGATATTCAGCGGGAATGAAATGACGGCATAGTATCTATAAGCCCTTATCAATTGACTAATGGTCAAACTTTGAATCGAATAATCCTTGCGACTAAAACTGGCATCGAATAATGAGCCTTAATCGAATACCTCACCAGTTACACTAAAGTTTTTTAAGCCGTCTGCCCCATCAACCTTCTTCCTACCAAGCTTTTCAGCAAGTTCCAACTCTCTTTTCTCTGGCTCGACGAAACCCGCAATACGCACTGGGTTTAAGCTCACGACTGCTTCTCTAAACCCTGGTGGTTCTTCTTGATTGGACTGTTTAGGTATCGATTACATCATTCTATTATCAACAGGCCTTGGTGCGAGTGCTTTGATTGCGACGCCCGCGCCGGTATTAATATCTCTTTTTTTTATACCCTCGCCCTAAAGTAGCTGGCGGGTGACTACTGTTACAGTGACTACAGTTGCCCCATCCCCGGGGGTGTTTCGTGCAGAGATTCTAGAAGATCGCTCGGTATACTTCTGGTATACTCATCCGTGAAACTGGCATGTAACTGATTGGTAGTTAAAGGGTTTTCTATGAGGTTTATTCCCCCCTTCCGCACCATCTAATGAAAAAGCCCCATTTATGGGGCTTTTTTACGCGTATAAAAAAGGGTCTTCGGTTCTTGTTTTGGGAGAGCCCCCAAGGTGCGGGCGGAAAGCTCACTTAATCAGAGTTTGCGCTTTCTAACCGATCCCGATGCTTCTCTTTAGCCAGTTCCTGCATATCGGCGACAGAATCGCTCTCATCGACAATTTCCTTACCGAGCAGTGTTTCCAGAGCGTCTTCCAAGGTCACTACGCCTGCGGTTTGACCGTATTTATCCTCGACCACAAAGAGATGCATTTGGTGAGCGATGAAGAGATTGATGAGTTTATGCACGGACAATTTGTCTGAGACATAGACCACGTCGCGTCGCAATTCAGCGATGGTGGTATCGCCCTTGCCGGCTCGCTCAGCCTCGTACAAGTCACTGCGCAACACATGACCCGTGACCGTATCGACAGAGTCGATGTACACCGGCATTCGGGAAAATCGACGAGACTTCTCGAGGGCCAAAGCGTCATTCACGGTAGCGTTTTCATCCAACATGTGTACGACCGTTCTCGGTGTAAGAATATCGCCGGTAGTGACCGATCGCATGCGCAGAATATTCTGAAGGTAGTCGTTCTCCTGCGACATCAGAGCACCGTGGCGGTGACCTAGCGAGGCGAGGGCTAGAATTTCTTCGCGGGTCACTGTACTCATTTCCTTGCTGCCCATGATCTTGGTCAGCCGAGTGGACACCCAGACGAGTGGGTAGGTGAGACGCACCAACCACACGATGGCATGCGCAGCCGGGATGGCGAGACCGCGCCAATACATTGCGCCTACTGTCTTGGGAATGATCTCTGAGAAATACAAAATCGCTAGCGTGAGCAGTACAGCGACCAGCGTCTCCATTTCGGGACCGAAGACGTTAAGCGCCTGAGCGCCCACACCAGCTGCACCCATGGTGTGGGCAAAGGTATTGAGTATCAAAATGCTGGCGAGGGATTCATCCATGCGCTTTCGCACTTTCTGTACGACCGCACCAGCACGGGGCCTGTCCTGAGCCAGTCGTTCCACGAATGTAGGCGTCATGGACAAGAGCACCGCCTCAAGAATGGAGCACAGAAATGAGACGCCGATGGCAATGACGAGATAAACAATGAGAAGCGTCACTGTGTATCCAAATCCCCCAAGTTATCGCTTGACCCTAAGGTTATAACATAGTCGCCCGACGGCGGCGGGGCTAGACGACCAATGTAAGAAGCAAAATTGCCGCGCCCATTAGCGGGAAGAGCGTCAGGGCAGTTCCGCCAATTCGCAGCGGCATGCTCGATGTCATGAAGCCAAAGCAGATGCCGTGCATGAGCCTACCCAGAAGGAAGGCGCCTCCCAGTATATGAAGCGTCGTCTGGGTTACTGATGCAGCAGGCAGGGTTTCCAATAGGTAGAGCAGGATCAGCATGATGGGCGTGTATTCGGCGAGATTTCCGTGAGCCCGAACCGCACGCTCAAGCATGTCATCTGGAGAGGCTCCGAGGGTTAAAAAAGCAAACATGGGATTGCCTCGTAATGCGATGACGCGCATTGACAGAAAGACAAACCAGAGCGTGAGTAAGCTGGCATAGAGTGCTGTGATCATGAGACGGTTTCCATGGGCGTTTTTGTTTTTACACCCACCCTACGTGACTAACCGCTGGTCGGTTTTTCCTTGCTGAGAACGGTGGGATGGTTAGACAAGTGCGGCGACTTTTTCCCCTAAACGGCGTGCTGATGTCCACTTACCGCCGAATACACTGATCAGCCGATCAGAAATCTCGATCTCGGAGTCTCTACTTGCAGAACTCATGTCACCGGGAGCGGTATCACGAGGGCGAACAATGGGTCTGACACCGGCAAATGACGACACGATGTCGCTTGCTGCAAGTGGCTCAGACAGGTGCTGATTTAGAATTTCCAGAAGATAAGCGCTTTCAGCATCTGTACAGACGATCGGGTCTGGTAAGTCATGCTTTTGTTCAGTGGTGCCGAGGAGCACATGTTCAGGATCGAGCGGGATGACGAAAATGATTCGTCGCTCACCCGGCGCTTGCAGAACCAAGGCCTTTGTAAACGATGCCTTTAAGATCAGGTGTGAGCCTCGCACATGGTCGATCGTAAAGCCGGATTCAATATCTGAGGCTTCGAGTAGTTTTGCCGCCCACGGCCCTGCTGCATTTATTACTCGGTCGAACTCGAGAGTCTGATCTGCTGTATCGATGCGGCCGTCGCTGTAAAGGCGCTCGATGCGCGTGTTTTCGACAATGCGCACACCTTGCCTCTCCGCTTCATCAACGAGGCATTGAATCAGCGGTTCATATTCCATGACGACATCACAGTAACTGGCGCCGCCGCGAAGGCCCTGAGGTATTAGATTTGGGAAGACATGCTTGAGATCTTCGCCGCTGTGCAACTGACTGGTCCCAACAGAGAAGCGTCCCGCCAGCCACTGATAAATCAATGCGCCGGCAAATAGCAGCCATCGCCCCCGCTTCGACCCTTCGTATACAGGGAAATAAAATCGCTCAACACGGGTTGCGTTGGGGGCGAAGCGAAGCCAGCCATCACGCTCGATTAATGCCTCGCGAACCAGCCCAATGTGGCCTTGCTCGATATAGCGAATGCCACCGTGAAGCATGCGCGAGGATGCGCTACTTGTCTGGTCAAAGGGTGTGCTTTCATCGAACAGCTGTACCTGGTGGCCGAGTGACGCACAGGCAGTCGCAATGGACACACCATTGACACCTGCACCAACCACTGCAATACGTTTTGTCGACACCGCAGACTCGCTTATTAATCGCCTTAACACCGGGTTATGTCACAACAGTACCTCATGAACTGTTGCGATAGTGTTATAGACATGACAAGGGATCGAAATACCCTCGCGACTCGCTGATTAGAGCGCTCGGTCAGCCCTCAAAACAGAGCCATGAATACTTCCCAAAACGTGGTAGAAAAAAGTCTAATTTCTGACACGATTTTTCTGGATTTGCCCCCCATTTATGACGTTAAAATGACGCCCGATTTGAGGCCTTAACGAATAAGAGAGAAAGTCGTATGAGCGAGCGAGCAGGACGACGAAAAGGAGGCGGTCGCGCAGGTCGTCGTGAGGCGAGAGCGAACGCAGGACCAGCGAGTGCACCCTTCATACAGCGGAAGATTCCCTACGTTGAAATTCTGAGTGAAGAAGGCCTTCAGCTCATCGAGGACAATGCAGATCGCTTGCTCGAGGAAGTCGGAATCGATTTTCTTGATGATCCCGAAGTATTGGAGCTCTTCAAGGCGGCAGGTGCCAATATTGACGGAACTCGCGTTCGTTTTCCGCGAGGTATGTGCCGAGAAATTATTCAAGCCACGGCGCCCTCAGAGTATGTCCAGCATGCGCGCAACCCTGAGCGTAATGTCACGATCGGCGGGAAAAACACGGTACTCGTTCCAGCCTATGGCTCACCGTTCGCTCATGATTTGGATAACGGCCGTCGCTATTCGACGATCGAAGATTTCAGAAATTTTGTGAAGCTGGCCTACATGGCGCCCGGCATTCATCACTCGGGCGGAACCGTGTGCGAGCCGGTGGACCTGCCGGTTAACAAGCGTCACTACGACATGGTCTATAGCCATTTCAAATACAGTGACAAGCCTCTGATGGGTTCGGTAACACATCATCGTCGTGCACAAGATTCAGTTGATATGGCGAAGCTTGTATTTGGTGATGAGTTTGTTGATCAGAACTGCGTTTTTACGAGCCTGATTAACGTGAACTCGCCCTTGGTCTTTGATGGGACCATGTTGGGATCGCTAAAGGTCTACGCAAGAAACAACCAATCCTGTGTGGTGTCGCCCTTTATTCTTGCAGGTGCCATGTCGCCGGTGACTGTCGCCGGCACCTGTACTCAGATTCTCGCGGAAGCGATGGCCGGTATCGCGCTGACACAGCTCATTCGGCCCGGGTGCCCGGTTGTTTTCGGAACGTTCGCGGCAGCAGTCTCGATGGCGACGGGTGCCCCAACGTTTGGCACGCCAGAGCCCAGCCAGGTTATTTACGCCACAGCGGCGCTCGCACGTCGACTCGGTGTGCCTTATCGAAGTGGTGGTGGCTTGTGTGCCTCGAAACTGCCCGACGCACAAGCGGCTTATGAAGCGGCTAACACTCTTCAAACGGCTGCTCTGGCAGGCGTTAACTTCATGCTGCACACGGCTGGCTGGCTCGAGGGTGGTCTCGCTGTGGGCTACGAGAAATTTGTTATGGACTGCGATCAAGCGAATATGATCGCGGTCTTGCTCGAGGGGATGGATCTTTCCGAAAACGCCCAGGCAATGGATGCTTTCCATGAGGTGGGTCCGGGTAAGCACTTCCTAGGTTCTGCCCACACATTGAGCAATTTTGAATCGGCGTTCTATCGTTCAACCATTGCTGATAACAACAGTTTTGAGCAGTGGTCAGCTGAAGGCAGTTTGGATGCAGCGCAGCGAGCGAACGGCGTATGGAAACAAATGTTGGCGGACTACGAGCCACCGGCTTTGGATCCCGCCATTGATGAGGCGCTACTGGATTTCATGGCGCGTGAAAAAGCATCATTCGCCGATAGAGACTACTAGGCGATTAGCACGGAGACATCAGTAATGTCCGATGAAGAAGACATCATCCTCTCAGAGCTGTCCGATGAGGACCTTGTGCTGCAGATGCACGACGACCTGTATGACGGATTGAAAGAGGAAATCGAGGAGGGCACGCAAATTCTCCTCGATCGTGGCTGGACCGCTGAGCAGGTGCTTGGAAAGGCGCTGGTCGATGGGATGACGATTGTCGGTATCGACTTCCGGGACGGTATTTTGTTCGTGCCTGAAGTATTGCTTGCCGCGAATGCCATGAAAGGTGGTATGGCTATTCTTCGACCCTTGTTGGCGGAGACGGGTGCGAAGCCAGTAGGCACCATGGTCATCGGTACCGTGAAAGGCGACATCCACGACATCGGTAAAAACCTTGTTGCCATGATGCTCGAGGGTGCGGGCTTTGAGGTCTACGACATCGGCATCAACAATGCTGTCGAAGATTACATTGCGGCTCTTGAGCGTCATAAGCCTGACATACTCGGTATGTCGGCACTGCTGACCACAACCATGCCTTACATGAAGGTAGTGATTGATGCGTTGAAAGAGCAGGGCATCCGGGATGACTACATTGTCATGGTGGGCGGAGCGCCACTTAACGAGGAGTTTGGCGAGGCCGTGGGCGCTGACGCTTACTGCCGTGATGCGGCTGAGGCTGCGACCACTGCCGTTCGCTTAGTTGAAGCGCGTCGACTCGCTCAGGCCTAATCCCACTTGGGGCGCTTACTAGTCATTGGCTGTGGCGCCCTTGCGGAAGAGCTTTCAGCACTCAAAAGAGCCAATCAGTGGACCGCGCTTGATATCAAGTGTCTTGATGCGGCGTTACACAATCGTCCTGAGCAAATAGCAGATCGGCTGGAGTCGGTACTTGCTCAATATCACGCCGAGTACACCAATATATTGATTGCCTATGCCGACTGCGGCACCGGCGGTGCCGTTGATCGCGTTGCGCGCCAATTTAACGCCCAGCGCTTGCCAGGGGCTCACTGCTACGAGTTCTATGCAACCAGTCCCGTGTTTGAGGCGCTCGCGGAAGCAGAGCCAGGGACTTTTTATCTGACAGATTTTCTCGTACGTCATTTCGATCGGTTGGTGATTGAGGAGATGAAACTGGATGAGTACCCGGAACTAGAGGAAATGTTATTTGGTCGTTACCGTAAGGTCGTGTACCTGGCCCAGGTCGATAGCAGTGAGCTTCTTCAGCAGGCAGAGCGGGCGGCTAGGCGACTAAAGTTACCCCTGGAAGTAGTGACAACGGGTTACGGCTTGTTGGCTAAAACAGTTGAAGAAGAAGTAATTCGTGTCATCGCCTAATGTGCTGTGAATTGCGTACAACAGATTAAGAAGCCCTCAATCAGTTCACCCCAACCTCCAACCGATCAACAAGGAAGATTAACAACGTGCAAAGAATTGATGTCTTATGGAGAGATATTCCCTCCCAGGTTCAGATCAAGCGCGGTCGAGAGCGCGGGAAATACCTTCTGGAGCACCGGTTCCAAGCGGCGATAGATCGCGCTGCAATGCGTGCAGGCAAGGGCGGCAGTGATGCTTATCTCGAGGAATGGCGCCGGATAACAACATCGATAGAGTCAGATCTTTCTCCGCAAGAATTGGCCGAACAAATAGGGAGAATCCTCGAAGCGGAGGTTAGTGACGAGGCGCTTAAGGCCATGGTTGCAAATAAAGGTTTCAAGGACGCGAATTAACTTGCATCCGACTCTATGAGGCGTTAAAAAACGCGCCTAAATTCAATCATGGTATTCGGTCGAGCGGTAAGAACACGAGCACATGGTTTTACAATAAATAGTGCACGACAAGGACGGTTTGGGTCGTGCAGGAGACATTCATGACGACCACCATTATCAGCTCGGCCACCAAAGAAGTTCGCATCGGTTTTGATCAACCGTTCGTTGTTATTGGTGAGCGCATTAACCCAACTGGGCGAAAAATTCTCGCCGAGGAAATGAAGAACGGGGACTACAGTCGCGTGGAGGCTGATGCATTGGCTCAGGTTGCGGCAGGCGCCCAGATGCTGGATGTGAATGCAGGTATTCCGCTGGCGGATGAGCCTCGCATCCTCGCTGAAGCAATACAGCTAGTGCAATCAGTGACGGATGTACCACTGAGCATCGACTCATCGATTGTTGAGGCTCTCGAGTCCGGTCTCGCGGTCTACCAGGGCAAAGCCCTTGTTAACTCGGTTACGGGTGAAGATGAAGTTCTCGAGCGTGTGCTTCCTTTGGTCGCCAAACACGGCGCAGCTGTTGTTGCCATTTCAAATGACGAGACAGGCATCTCTGAAGATCCCAATGTGCGTTTTGAGGTAGCAAAGAAGATTGTTGAGCGTGCTGCTGATTACGGAATTTCTCACGAGGATGTGGTCGTTGATCCGTTGGTTATGCCGATCGGCGCTATTAATCAGGCAGGCGTACAAGTGATGGAGCTCGTGCGGCGACTGCGCACGGAGCTTAAGGTCAACACCACCTGCGGTGCTTCCAACGTCAGCTTTGGTTTGCCTAACCGAAATGGCATCAATGCCGCTTTCTTGACCATGGCAATGGGCGCGGGTATGACTTCGGCAATCACCAGTCCATTGCATGCCGAGGTGATGCAGGCGGTTCGAGGTGGCGATGTCATGATGGGACATGACCCCGATTGCGCGAATTGGATTAAGGCATACCGTGAGCCTGCCCCGGAGGGAGCTGGCGGCCGTCGTGGTCGTGCTGGGCGTCGCCGAGGCTAACGCGTAATACGTGTCTAGCGAGCAGGTCAAAGTTCTTTTTTTACCATCGGGTAAGCGCGGCGAATTTCCGAAGCACACCCAATTGCTCGATGCCGCCCGCACCTTGGGCGTGGATATCGATTCGGTCTGCGGCGGCAGAGGCCTGTGCGGTCGATGCCAAATCTCCTGTATGTCGGGTACGTTCCAAAAGCACAAGATGACCTCAAGCCCAGCGCATCTATCGCCGCTGGTTGCCACGGAAATAAAATTTAACGAGCGTAAGGGCCCATTAGCGGAAGGGCGGCGTTTGAGCTGTCACGCCGAGTTGCTCGATGACGTGATTATTGACGTACCGCCCGAGAGTCAGGTGCACCGTCAAATTATCCGCAAAGATGCCGAGCATCGGGATATCCAGCTCAATACCGCGACGCGTCTCTATTTCGTGACGCTGCCAGAGTCCACCCTGGAAGATGCGCGGGGCGAGGCGAAACTGCTCATGGCCTCGCTTGAGTCCGAGTGGGGTTTGACCGACCTTCGTATTGAAACCAGCGAGCTGGTAAAGCTGCAGGTGGCACTGGCATCGGGTGACCGCGGTGTCACCGTAGCCGTTTTTGAGTCAACACAGATTATTGGTGTTTGGTCAGGTCTATTCGACGCGCCCCGGGGTGTGGCGGTTGATGTGGGCTCCACGACGGTGGCTGCACATCTGTGTGATCTCGCCACAGGCGATGTGTTGTCATCGGCCAGCGTTATGAATCCGCAGATACCGTTCGGTGAAGATCTCATGAGTCGCGTCAGTTACATCATGATGCACCCCGAGGGTGCTGAGGCGATGAGCTCCGCTATTCAAACAGCGCTAAGTAAGCTTTTTGCAGAGCTAACCGAGCAACTGGGTGAGACGACCGACAATATTTTAGAGGTTTCATTGGTTGCCAACCCCATCATGCACCATTTGGTTTTGGGCATTAACCCGATCAACCTGGGGGGCGCTCCCTTTGCTTTGACCATCGACGAGGCTGTCACACTGAAAGCCCGTGATCTCGGTCTTGATACCCACAGCCAAGCACGGTTATTTGTACTGCCTTGCATTGCCGGACATGTGGGCGCTGACACGGCAGGGGTCATCCTAGCCGAGAGCCCTGACAGTGATGAGGCCATGAGTCTAATCGTCGATGTGGGTACCAACGCCGAGATTGTGCTTGGCAATAAAGACCGACTTCTCGTGTGCTCAAGCCCAACGGGCCCTGCTTTTGAGGGCGGTGAAATAAGCGCCGGGCAGCGGGCTACGGCTGGGGCAATCGAGCGCGTACGAATCGATCGTGAGACGCTAGAGCCAAAATTCCGAGTGATTGGCTCCGAGCTGTGGTCCACGGAAGTGGGTTTCGCGGACTCGACTAACGAACTCAGCATCACCGGCATCTGTGGCTCGGGCATTATTGAAGTCGTCGCGGAGATGTTCCTTGCAGGCATTATTTCGGAGGATGGCATCGTTGATGGCGCGCTCGCTGAGCGAAGTTCACGCGTCCGGTCTCATGGAAGAACCTGGTCCTATGTGCTTCATTTTGCAGAGGATGAGACCCAGCGCGATATCGTCGTGACTCAGAATGATGTGCGCCAGATTCAGCTAGCGAAGGCTGCGCTCTATGCCGGTATTAAGTTGCTTATGGACAAGATGGGGGTGTCAGCAGTCGATCGTATCCGTCTTGCAGGTGCCTTTGGCAGTCACATCAGTGTCGAACACGCCATGGTGCTGGGACTCATTCCTGACTGCCCGCTTGATCATGTTTCCTCTGCGGGGAACGCTGCGGGTGTTGGGGCTCGTATTGCGCTGTTAGACCATGGTGCTCGCGAAGGTATCCAGCGAACAGTCAATAAAGCTGAACGCATTGAGACAGCGACCGAGACCGATTTCCAAGACTACTTCGTCGCCGCCATGGCGTTCCCTCATAAAACGGACCCATATCCAAACTTATTTTCAGTGGTGGAGCGGCCTTCTCCGAAAGTGGTTGAGCAAGCCGAGGGCCGAAGACGCCGCAGGCGACCTTAGTCGATCCTTGTCTCCGATATTGGTGAGTCAATCAGTATTCCGTTGCCAAAACATAGGCTGATGGGCCCTCGTTATCGCCACGAGTTTAGGGAAAAAAGGAGCCGTTAGGCTCCTTTGTTTTTGGTCTTCAGCTTTTGGGCCGTTCGTTAGTGGGATCTAACAACGCACCATAGCCCACCTTCATGACCTCAGCCTCGTAGTGCTCGCCGAAGTACTCGATAAGAACAATGTCGCCTTCCTTTGCCTTGTCGGCAGGTAGGTAGCCCATGGCGATGTTTAGCCCAAGACTTGGTCCAAAGGACATGCTTGTGGTGTACGAACGCCGGCCGTGCGAATCGATGAGGACTTCTTTCGACTCCCGATCGAGGATTGGCCAGTTACCAATTGGGTAGCGGACGACACCGTTGCTATCCGTTGTGTCTTTGAGAACGAGGGTGCAGAGATAGGCCGCTTGCTCGTCGAGCTCACGCTGTTGCACATACGCCTCTTTACCATGGAAGTCGGCGGCTTTGACCTTGGGTCGTGCGAGTGCAGCCTCATAGAGGTTGTAGTCAGTCTCGAGGTCGGCATTTTGCAGCCGTAAGCTCTTCTCAAGACGTCGGCTGTTAGCGTAGGTCTCAATGCCGACAGGTGTCACACCCAGTTCGAACAACGCATCCCAGATGGCTAGGCCGTCAGAGAACGGGAAGTAAAGCTCCCAGCCCTGCTCACCCACGTAGCTTATACGGAAGGCCCACACTTTGACGCCGCAGACTGTGATCTCCTTGGTTGTCGCGAAGGGGAAAGACTCGTTAGAGATGCTTTCAGGGTCATCCATCAGCTTCGCCAGAGTGACCCGCGCCTCAGGACCCCACAGCCCCAAAGTAGACAGCTCCTCACTACGATCATGGAAAGTGACATTGGGGAAGCCCTTGCGCTCACTCATGTCACGCATCCAGACATAGTCGCGATTGCCCGTGTCACCACCGCAGACCACTCGGAAACAGTCTTCCGCAAGCCGGATGATAGTCAAATCGGACCGAATACCACCCGCGTGATCGAGGAAGTGAGTGTAGACACCCTTTCCAATTGCAGTGTCCGCGCCAACTTTTGCCACCGAGAGGTACTCCATCAGGGCTTCAGCGTCAGAGCCTTCCACGTCGAAGATAGCGAAGTGTGAGAGATTGATCATGCCAACGCCGTCGCTCATGGCGAGCTGTTCCGCGTTGGAGACTTCCCAGAAGTGACGGTTGTCCCACTCAGCTTCTCTCGCTGGCACCTGATCGCGATACTTCGCGAGCAACGTTTCCTCATTCGCGGCGTATCCGTGCGCTCGCTCCCAACCGGCGACCTCCATGAAGTAACCGCCGAGTGCAACTTCACGCTCGTAGAACGGGCTAACACGCATGCCGCGAGATGTCGCAAATGGCTCACGCGGGTGTACCGCAGGTGTATAAATCTTCTGCGATGATTCATAGCAGTGACCGCGGATGTACTCGTCGGTCTTTTGGATGGGGTAGTGACGCGCCGGATCGATGCTGTGCGGATCCATGCTTGTGCGTCCGTGCGTCATCCATTCGGCTAACAGCTTGCCAGCGCCGGGGCCATCTTTGACCCAAACCGCCTCGCAGAGCCACAGATTCCTCGCTTCGACGGACTCCCCGATAATAGAGCCGCTGTCCACAGTCACCGACAGCAGACCGTTGAACGATCGACGCTCTTCCCAGCCGAGCTCGCCCAAGATCGGCGTCAGTTCAATCGCGCGCTCAAATGCGTCCATTACCTGATCAAGCGTCATGTCGCGCATTGAGGGTGAGAGACGGGCTTCACCTGGCTCAGCAATATCACGTGCCTCTACGAGTCGTGGTTCGGAGGGCTCGTAGTAACCCCACTCGAGCAGGCCGCCCTCGGGTGTAGTTGGGTCTCCTGTATCGCGCACATAAGCTGAGTTGCCCTGGTCGCGCAGTAAAGGATAGACAATGTCTTTGCCTGTGCCTTCGAGGTGATCCCAAGGTCCAAAGAACAACAATGGGTGCTCGAGCGGCATCAGCGGTAACTTCACGTTGGCTGTTTCGGAAATCAACGATCCCCAAATGCCGGCACACAGCACGATGTGGTCTGCCATGATGGTGCCCTTAGGTGTCTCGACACCCACGGCAACACCATCTTCAACCAGAACTTTGGTGGCTGGGGTGTAGGCGAATGTCTTGAGCTTGCCACTTGCGACGGCTTCGTCAACGAGATCACCGGCTACTTTTTGAGATCGAGGTGTTACAAGCCCTGCCTCTGGGTCCCACATAGCGCCCTGGATCTGATCTTCCTCAAGAAGCGGAAATTTTTCTTTCGCTTCAGCCGCAGAGATCATGTAAGCCTTGGTCCCAAAAGCCTTACCAGAACCAACCTTGCGAATGAGCTCTAGCATGCGGTCGTCGTCATCCTTACGAGCGACTTCCAGACCGCCGATTTCGATGTAGTTCCCACGCTTTTTGTAAAACTCACGGCTGTAGTTACTCGTCCAGACAGTAAGCTTGTCATGTGACGTCATGTAGCAGAAATCGGAAGCGTGCGAGGTCGAGCCGATGTCGGTTGGAATAGCTGATTTTTCAAGCCCTACGATGTCATCCCAGCCTTCTTCGATGAGGTGATGAACGACCGATGCACCGACAATACCTCCCTGTCCGATCACAACAACTCGCGCGTGTTTTGGTAGGTCTGCCATGAACGTCTCCTCTGGCACGTTTTATTCTTCTAGAGGTGGCGAGTGTATTCGGAGGAGGGGCGAAACGAAATAGAATTCAGCGCGATTTACCGGTACTTTTTAAGGCCATATTCGCGACTACCCACGGACGTGGTGGCGACCCGTTTGCAAGACGGCTTTTTGTCAGCCCTGCCAGTGAATTTGCCGTCGATAACACTCGTCAGAGGCGTGGTAGACGCAACGGTGCGATCCTCAATGTCGCGGCCTAGACGAACCATAGCTAACGGGAGCTCCTTGTGTATCTCCAAGAATGCCTCTGCGGCGCAGTAATGTTGTCGCTTGCTGGATCCAGCGAATCGGCGTAAACCTGTAATCGCCAGACCTCAGGTAGGGACGTACTCGTGATGCATCGGATAAAATTTGCGATGAGCTGTGAAGGAACTCATGTCGGACAGTAATAAAACGATAACCGCTATCACCGGCGTGACCGTAGGACACGTCACTGACGAGCAGAACGCAACAGGGGTGACAGTTGTCCGATTTGCGGGCGACGGCGCGTGCGCCGCTGTCTCGGTTCAAGGTGCTGCACCGGGTTCGCGAGAGACCGACTTGTTAGACCCGGGAAATTTAGTCGACAGGGTGCATGCGATTGTTCTTACGGGAGGCAGCGCCTTCGGGCTCGATGCGGCATCAGGTGTTATGGCTGCTCTAGAAGAAGAGGGCCAAGGTCTCGGTGTTCTGCCTGACGTTGTTGTGCCGATAGTGCCTGCGGCAGTCCTTTTCGACTTGGCCCTGGGTGCCTCGAATGTCCGTCCTACAGCGGATTGGGGTAGGCGTGCAGCAAGCGAGGCCTCAACTGACCCGGTTCAATCGGGAAACATCGGTGCTGGTACAGGCGCAACGGTTGGCAAGCTGGCTGGGCCTGCATCCGCTACCAAGGGTGGACTCGGCAGTGCGTCACTTACATTGCCCAATGGAGTCAAGGTCACTGCACTCGTTGCTGTAAACGCAGTGGGTGAGATCGTTGATAGCGCGACGGGCGCCGTCATTGCGGGTGTTCGAGGGTTGGAGAAGGGCTCGTATCGCTCCGCGGTCGATATTGCAATGGGCTTGTCTGATGAGGATGGGCCAATTGGCTCTAACACGACGATCGGTATTGTCGTGACTGATGCACCACTTTCAAAAACCGATTTGAAAAAAATTGCTGAAATGGCGCACGATGGCTTTGCCCGAGCAATACGGCCAGTTCACACGCAATTTGATGGAGACACGCTCTTTGCCGTATCGACTTCAACATATGATGAGAATGTTGGAGCGATTTCACATTCGGGCGCTAGCCTCAATTCGATTGGTGTTGCGGCGGCAAAAGTGGTTGAGATGGCGATTATTGACGGCGTAACCGCAGCAGAGTCGCTTTTGGGGTGCGTTGCGAGTCGGGATTGGTAAACCGGAGTAAATGCCGGAACAGATGCCCGTTGGATCCCAATTACTGCCGTTTTTCTGGGTTTCTCCCTTGACGGGTTAGTGGGGAATCCCTAGACTGCCGCCCCTTGGTCGCAGTGCCGTTGGTGCTGTGGGAATGCCTTCGACGATACCAGCGTCGAAACAAGGGGCATTACAAAGACTTGATGCGGGGTGGAGCAGCCTGGTAGCTCGTCGGGCTCATAACCCGAAGGTCGTCGGTTCAAATCCGGCCCCCGCTACCAACATAGCGCGTTTGTTGGCGCTGCATTTTAGGCCCCTTGTTCGGGCCTTTTTTGTGTCTGAAATTTGCCGAGGACGGCGATGAATACGATGGGTGGTAAAGAGAGCCAGCTGCTCACCATGCTTGAACCGACAGTCGGTATGTTGGGGTATGAGCTATGGGGATTGGAGCTGTTGAGCCCCAACCGTCGTCCTACATTGCGGGTGTACATCGACAAAGGTGATGGTGTCACAGTTGATGATTGCGCATCTGTCAGTCGCCACATCAGCGGCGTGTTAGACGTCGAGGATCCCTTTGTAGGTGAATACACCTTAGAAGTGTCCTCACCCGGTATCGATCGCTTGCTGTTCAAAAAGGAGCAATTTGCGGCTTACGAGGAACAGCCGATCGAAGTGAAGCTTCGATTCCCTTTCGAGGGTCGTCGAAAGTTTAGAGGTTGGTTTTTTGGGTTTGATGGTGACGACATTGTGGTGCGCGTCGACAAGCACGAGTATTTGCTGCCGTTAAGCAGTGTTGACCGAGCACGTGTTGAACCTACACCTGAGTGGATTGAACGCGCTCGGCCAGCGACGGTCAGTGCAATGAATGAGAGTTTAAAAGAGGGCGATTCGGTCCTCGATGAAGAGAGTGAGACATAGCGAATGAACAAAGAAATCTTGATGGTCGCCGAAGCCGTTTCTAACGAGAAAGGCGTATCCGAAGACATTATCTTTGAAGCCATCGAACTGGCGCTCGCCACCGCGACAAAGAAGCGATACGACGAGGAGTCTGATATCGAGGTGACAATCGATCGTGACTCTGGCGACTACGTGACCAAGCGTAAGTGGTTGGTCGTGCCCGATACGGAACTTGCGCTCTTGGGTACACAATTTACAACTGAAGAGGCGATTGAGGTTGACGAGAACCTTCGCCCCGGTGATGTGCACGAAGAGGTCGTCGAAAATGTGGGCTTTGGCCGTATCGCGGCGCAAACTGCCAAGCAGGTCATCGTACAGCGTGTTCGAGAGGCTGAGCGTGCGCAGGTTGTGGATCAATACAAGGACCGCATGGGTGAGCTTCTTGCAGGCACAGTGAAGAAGGTCACGCGCGACAACATTATCTTAGATCTTGGTAACAATGCAGAGGGCTTGTTGCCACGTTCAGAGCTGGTCGGACGAGAGACATTCAGAATGAATGACCGCGTGCGCGCAATCCTGCTAGAGATCAACGAGGAGTCACGAGGCCCACAGTTAATTCTCTCGCGTGCTTGCAAGGAGATGCTGATCGAGCTCTTTAAGATTGAAGTGCCCGAGATATCCGAAGGTGTCATTCAAATTCGATCGGCGGCGCGAGATCCCGGTTCCCGAGCGAAGATCGCTGTGAAAACCGGTGATCAGCGTATCGATCCTGTGGGTGCCTGCGTAGGTATGCGAGGGTCGCGGGTACAAGCGGTATCCAACGAACTCGATACTGAACGCGTTGATATCATCCTATGGGACGACAACCCCGCGCAGTTGGTGATTAATGCCATGTCACCTGCCGAAGTTGAATCCATTGTTGTTGATGAAGACAGCAACACCATGGAAGTTGCGGTTGCCGAAGATAACCTGGCGCAAGCGATTGGCCGTGGAGGACAGAACGTTCGTTTGGCCTCAGATCTCACCGGTTGGACCATCAATGTGATGAGCACGGATGAGGCGATCGAGAAGCAGGAGGCCGAAGCCGGCGAGATCATGGAGACCTTCATGAATGCTCTCGACGTCGATGAAGATGTCGCTGCTGTACTGGTCGAGGAAGGGTTCACCACAGTTGAGGAAGTCGCTTACGTGCCTCTGGAAGAGATGGCTGGCATCGAAGGTTTCGACGAGGACATCGCGGAGGAGCTTCGCGCCAGAGCTAAGGATGCACTGCTGACCATGGCGATCGCGTCTGAGGAGGAGCTTGGCTCCAATGAGCCGGCGCAGGATCTCCTTGAGATGCGAGGTATGGATAAGCAACTAGCCTATGTATTGGCAAGTATGAGCGTTATCACCATGGAGGACCTCGCTGAGCAGAGCGTGGATGAGCTCATGGATATTGAAGGTATGACTGAAGAATGGGCTGCGGAGCTCATCATGACTGCTCGCGAGCCGTGGTTCGCGGAAGAGGGGGAGTCTGCGTAAGTCGCGGTTTAAGCGAAACGACAGACGAACAACAGCGAGATTAGAGAGAGACGAAATGGCTGAAGTAACGGTAGAGCAGTTAGCAAAGACCGTGGGAACAGACCCCGATAAGTTGCTTTCGCAGATGAAGGATGCGGGTCTTCCGCACAATAAGGCAGACGAAGGTGTCTCTGATGATGACAAGCGCACCCTGCTTGCTCATTTGAAGCGAAGCCACGGCAGCGAAGAGGCGGCGCCTCGAAAAATTACCTTGAAGCGCAAGTCGGTGAGCACCCTCAAAACGGGTGGCAGCTCCGGTAAGCGTACGGTGAATGTTGAGGTCCGAAAGAAGCGGACCTACGTCAAACGTCCCGAAGCGGAGGACGTTGCCCAACCTGAGGTTCCTGAGGTCGCGCCTGCGGCAGAGGTGGTAGCAGAGCCGGCGGCTTCTCCGGATCCCGTTGTAGAGGCGGATATGCCGGAGGTGGCTGTTGAAGCTACCGATACGGTAGAGGCAGCCGAAGCTGTGGAAGCACAGGATGTTGCTGCGCCGCTAACTGAGGCCGTCGAGGAGACAGAGGAAGATCTGCGTAATTTAGATCCCGAGGTACTTCGGCAGCGCGCAGCCGCACGTCGACGTGCAGAGGAAGAAGATCGTAAGCGTAAGTTGGACGAGGCGGTTGCCGCGCGAAAAGCGGACGAGGAACGAAAAAAGGCCGAGCAAGAGGTAGCTCAGAAGACGGCGGCAGCAGAGAAAGCGGCTTCAACACAAGGTGAAAAGCGACCTAAGCGCTTACACGAAGCGCCGTCCAAAGATAGTGGGCGTGATTCGGATGACAACCGGCGAAAGCCTGGCCGAGGTCGTTTAGATCGCTCGAACCTGTCGGGTGGTCGCGGGAAGCAGAGAGGCCATAACCTGTCGCTGAGCGATATTGAAGCAGCTGAATCAGGGATTGGACGCGCGCGCGGCGGTAAGCGACGACGCGGCGGCGATGAGCCGAACCAGCATGCGTTCGAGCAGCCTACCGAAAAGATTATTTACGACGTCGAGTTGCCAGAAAACATCAGCGTGGGTGATCTCGCGCAGCAGATGGCGGTGAAAGCGGGCGTGGTGATTAAAGAGCTGATGAAGCTCGGAGTCATGGCAACCATTAACCAGATGATTGATCAGGACACAGCGAGTCTCGTGGTAGAGGAACTCGGTCATCGCATAAAGTTGAAGAGCGATGATGAGCTCGAGGAGCAGTTAGAGGAGTCTCTGGCAAGTCAAGAGGGCACACCTGAAGTTCGTGCACCTGTCGTCACTGTGATGGGCCACGTCGATCACGGTAAGACATCGCTGCTTGACTACATTCGTAGCTCACGTGTCGCCATCGGAGAGGCGGGTGGTATTACCCAGCATATTGGTGCTTACCACGTGAAGACCGATATGGGCATGATCACTTTCCTTGATACGCCCGGTCACGCGGCCTTTACGGCGATGCGCGCTCGTGGTGCTAAGTCCACGGACATCGTAATTTTGGTGGTTGCCGCCGACGATGGTGTTATGCCGCAGACAGAAGAGGCAGTTCAGCATGCACGAGCGGCTGGCGTGCCATTGGTTGTTGCCATTAATAAGATGGACAAGGAGGGCGCTGACCCCGACCGAGTCAAAAACGAATTGGCTGCTAAAGAGGTGATTCCGGAAGATTGGGGTGGTGATACTCAGTTTATTCCTGTGTCAGCGCATACAGGTGAAGGTATCGATACCTTGTTAGAAGCCCTACTGTTGCAGTCGGAGTTGCTTGAGCTGAAAGCACCGGCTGATGTTCCAGCCAGCGGTCTTGTGATTGAGTCGCGGCTTGATCGAGGACGCGGCCCCGTGGCGTCGCTATTGGTACAACAAGGTACCCTTAAACAGGGTGATATCGTTCTCGCAGGCTTACAGTATGGTCGTGTCAGAGCCATGCTGGATGAAAACGGACAGCCGATTAAAGTGGCTGGTCCGAGCATCCCTGTTGAGATTCTGGGCCTTGATGGAACGCCCGATGCAGGTGACCCCTTCGTAGCCGTTGAGAGTGAAAAGCGCGCCCGCGAAATTGCAGATTTCCGTCAAGAGAAGCAGCGATCCAGCAAGCTGGCTCGTCAGCAAGCCGCCAAGCTCGATAGCATGTTTGAGACGATGACCGCGGGTGAAGTGCAAACGCTGAATATTGTCATCAAGGCGGACGTTCGAGGTTCACTTGAGGCGCTCCAGTCTTCATTGTCTGACCTGGGTAACGAAGAGGTTAAAGTCAATGTGGTTGCTGGCGGTGTTGGTGGTATCACCGAGACTGATATATCGCTGGCTATAACGAGTAATGCGGTTATCTTCGGTTTCAATACACGAGCTGACGCCAAGGCGCGTGGCCTGGCTGAAAATGAAGGCGTGGAAGTTCGCTATTACAATGTCATTTACGATCTCATTGACGACGTTAAGGCAGCCTTGTCGGGTATGTTGTCGCCAGAATTGCGCGAGGAGATTGTGGGCATCGCTGAAGTACGGGATGTTTTCCGCTCGCCCAAGTTTGGCCTTATCGCCGGTTGTATGGTGACGGAGGGCACAGTCTATCGCTCCAAGCCTATCCGTGTTTTGCGAGACAATATTGTTATCTACGAAGGTGAGCTCGAATCATTGCGTCGCTTTAAGGATGATGCAAATGAGGTTCGAAGTGGTACCGAGTGCGGTATCGGCGTGAAGAACTACACCGACGTAAAAGTGGGCGACCTCATCGAAGTATATGATGTCAACGAAGTTGCTCGGTCTCTGTAGGTAAAACGCTTTGGGTCAAGAGTTCAGTCGAACTGAGAGAGTCGCCGACTTTCTGCAGCAGGAGCTAGCAAAGCTCCTGCTGCACAGTGTTCGCGATCCGAGGGCCGAGTTTGTCAGCATTACGGCGGTCGAGGTCAGTCGAGATTTACGTTACGCGAAGGTCTTCTTTACAAAGTTAGGGCTTGAGGACGCTAAATCGGCAGAAGAAGTGACTCGTGTACTCGATAAAGCCGCTGGTTTTCTGCGTAGCGAAATCGCTCGTGAATCGACCTTGAGAACCGTGCCCAAACTCACGTTTAAATTTGACGAGAGCGTTGGCCGCGGTCGTCATATGGAAGCTCTGTTGGGTAAGGCCCGTGCATCGGACGCTCAAAACCGAGGCCCCTCGGGCGTAGACGAGACCTAACATGGCGCGCCGGCGTAAAGGGCGGGCAGTCACAGGTATTCTCGTTCTCGATAAGCCTATCGGCCCCTCATCAAATCAAGCACTGCAACGCGTCCGTCACCTGTTTAATGCGGCCAAGGCGGGTCATACCGGTAATCTGGATCCGTTGGCGAGTGGCGTGCTACCCATTTGCCTCGGCGAGGCAACCAAGCTCTCTCAGTTTTTGCTGGACTCCGATAAAGCGTACGACGCGACGGTCAGTTTTGGCATCAAAACGACTACGGGTGATAGTGAAGGTGAGGTCCTAGCGGAGCAGACGGCTGAGGTACTGACAGCCGATCATGTCACCGCGGTGCTCACCTCCTTTGTCGGCGAGTTTGATCAGACACCCCCGATGCACTCCGCATTGAAAGTAGATGGCCAGCCGCTTTATAAATTGGCGAGACAGGGTAAGGAAGTAGAGAGAAAGTCGCGTCGGATTGCCGTTCATTCGATTGAAATCACCTCGTTTGTACCGGGCGTCGTTGCAACATCGGATATTCGAGTGTCCTGCAGTAAGGGAACCTACATACGAACGCTGTCAGAGGACATAGCGGAGGCAGTGGGACTGCCGGGCCATATGAGCGCTCTGCGAAGAACAGCGACCGGTCCTTTTGATCTAAGCCAATCGATTGATCTGCAGACGCTGGTCGATGTGGTCGAAAAGGAAGGGCCCCACGCGCTTGACCAGTTTCTCATTGATCCCGAGATTGCTGTGGGTCACCTGGAGAGGGTCGAACTCAGTGATTCTGCGGCTTTCTACCTAAAACAAGGGCAACCGGTCCTAGTGCGAAATGCGCCGCTTAGTGGTATGGTGCGCATCGCTGAAGCGGGTGGGCCATTTTTGGGTATCGGAGTGATACTGGACGACGGCCGAGTCGCTCCGAAGCGACTGTTTGTATAGCAGTCATTAATCAGCCCCCCTGTAAACCTGCACGGGTGGGCTCAGAGTAACGCAGGTTGGAGAAATATCATGGCACTAGATGCAGCACGTAAAGCTCAAATCGTGGACGACTACAAGCAGTCTGACGGCGATACAGGATCACCCGAAGTTCAGGTCGCTCTGTTGACCGCAAATATTGAGCAGCTACAGCAGCACTTTAAAGAGCATGCGCAGGATCACCATTCACGTCGTGGTCTTATTCGTATGGTTAACCAGCGCCGTAAACTGTTGGATTACTTGAAGCGCAAGGACACATCTCGTTACGCAACACTGATTAAGCGTCTTGGCTTGCGCCGATAAAAACGACTTAAGGCCGGCTTTATGCCGGCCAATTTATTTTGGAGATAGTTAAGTGAACGTTGTTACTAAAACTTTCCAGTACGGTGGCCAGGAGGTCACGCTGGAAACAGGACGCATAGCGCGTCAAGCCTCGGGAGCCGTTATGGTTACCATGGGCACTACCTCTGTGCTTTGCACAGTGGTAGCTCAACAAAAAGCAAAGCCCGGACAAGATTTCTTCCCATTGTCCGTACACTACATTGAGAAAGCCTATTCAGTGGGCAAAATCCCAGGCGGATTTTTCAAGCGCGAAGGGCGGCCTAGCGAAAAGGAAACTCTGACCTCACGCCTTATCGATCGGCCTATCCGTCCGCTCTTCGCTGATGGTTTCATGAACGAGGTGCAGGTTGTCTGCACCGTCATGTCGGCTGATTTGGATACTGATCCTGATATCCCCGCCATGATTGGTACATCGGCGGCGTTAGCAATATCAGGCTGCCCCTTCAATGGCCCCATCGGTGGTGCTCGCGTTGGCTTTAGCGAGGCAGAGGGCTACGTACTTAACCCTGGATATGCCGCGCTCAAAGAGAGCAAGCTGGACATGGTGGTAGCGGGTACCCGTGATGCGGTCCTGATGGTTGAGTCGGAGGCCAAAGAGCTGTCTGAAGACCAGATGTTGGGTGCTGTTCTCTACGCCCATCAAGAGATGCAAACGGTCATCAAGGCAATTGACGAGCTGGTTGAAGAAGCCGGTAAGCCACGCTGGGATTGGTCAGCGCCCGAGGTTGACGAGGCATTGCGAGCACAGGTTGAAGAAGCCGCGGGTGCTGATCTGGGTGAGGCATACCGCATCACTGAGAAAGCCGCGCGATACGAGCGTGTAGGTCAGATCAAAGATGCTGTCGTCGAGGCGCTTGCCGTTGAAGACGGTCCTTCTGCGGATGACATCAAGGACGAATTTAAGTCGCTTGAAAAGCGCATTGTCCGCCAGCGTATTTTGGCGGGTGAGCCGCGTATCGATGGCCGTGATGGCCGTACGGTTCGTCAGATTGCTTGCGAAGTTGATGTGCTGCCAAACGCGCACGGTTCATCGCTCTTTACGCGTGGCGAGACTCAGGCGATTGGTGCCGTGACACTCGGTTCAACCCGCGATGCGCAGATCATTGATGCGCTCGAAGGCGAGCGACGTGATCCCTTCATGTTGCATTACAACTTTCCTCCCTACTCTGTGGGCGAGGCGGGTCGTATTGGCGCAACTGGTCGTCGTGAAATTGGTCATGGCCGTCTAGCGCGACGCGGTCTGGCAGCGGTATTGCCAACCGACGAGGAGTTTCCTTACACCATTCGCGTTGTATCCGAGATTACAGAATCCAACGGTTCCAGCTCAATGGCATCGGTCTGTGTGGGATCACTCGCAATGATGGCGGCAGGCGTACCTCTAAAGGCTCCTGTCGCGGGTATTGCGATGGGTCTGGTGAAGGAAGGCAATCAGTTTGCGGTTCTCACCGATATCTTGGGTGATGAGGATCACCTGGGTGATATGGACTTTAAAGTCGCGGGTACCTCGGCGGGTGTCACTGCTTTGCAGATGGACATCAAGATCGAAGGCATCAATGAGCAGATTATGGAAGTGGCGTTGGAGCAGGCATTGCACGCTCGTCTCCACATCCTCGGCCAGATGAATGCGGTACTGGAGTCTGCGCGAGAGATCACATCCGAAAATGCACCGAGCATGGTGACCCTGAAAGTAGACTCGGACAAGATCCGCGACATCATTGGCAAGGGCGGTGCAACCATCCGTCAGATCACTGAGGACTCAGGTGCGACGGTTGATATCAATGATGACGGCACAGTGAAGGTCTTTGGTCAAAACCAGTCGGCGCGTGATGCGGCGGTTGACATGATCATGGCTATTACAGCCGAGGCCGAGGTTGGTGCGGTTTACACCGGTAAGGTTGCTCGTATCGTTGATTTCGGTGCGTTCATCACAATTCTGCCCGGCAAGGATGGCTTGCTTCATATTTCTCAAATTGCCAATGAGCGGGTTGAGAACGTCAGTGATTATCTGACCGAGGGACAGGAAGTCACAGTTAAGTGTCTCGATGTCGATCAGCGTGGACGTATCAAGCTCTCTATCAAAGAGTTGCTGGAAGATGAAGCGGCTGATGAAGCGCCATCAGCTGATGCTGAAGAAGCCGACGATTCTGTCGCTGAAGAAGCTGTCAGTGAAGAAGCGACCGAGGCGTCTGAGGCAGACTCAGGTGCTGCGGAAGAGGTGGCGGACGAGGAAGGCTCTGACGATGCGGCGGATGCCGAAGAGGCATCAGAAGACGCGTCTGATGATGCAGATGAGGATGATGCTAAGTAATCACGCCTCGCATAAAAAGGCCCGCAGTAGCGGGCCTTTTTTTGCCTGAGCGTTTTTTGTCCGAGCGATGGCGTGTATCGATGGAGGCTTTCCGCGCCTTCATCAACCCCGACGACTAGGCTGTCTCGCGACCCGCTACCAGCTGCTCAACGACCGATGGGTCAGCGAGTGTAGAGGTGTCTCCTAGGCTATCAAGCTCGTTTTCAGCAATCTTGCGCAAGATGCGGCGCATGATTTTCCCCGATCGTGTTTTCGGCAGGCCGGGCGCCCACTGAATGACGTCAGGCTTTGCGATAGGACCAATCTCCCTCACGCACAGTTGCACAAGTTCCGCGCGTAGCTCGGGTGAATCTTCCACGCCAGTCACCGGTGTGACATAGCAGTAGATGCCTTGCCCCTTGATCGGGTGTGGATAGCCAACCACAGCCGCTTCCGAAATGTCATTGTGCAGGACGAGTGCGCTTTCCACTTCGGCTGTTCCCATACGGTGCCCAGAGACATTGAGCACGTCGTCCACGCGTCCGGTAATTCGGAGGTAGCCGTCCGCATCTCGTAGCGCACCGTCGCCAGTGAAGTAGTAGCCGCTGTAGGTCGAAAAGTAAGTGTCAATCAGTCGCTGATGGTCACCATAGACTGTTCTGATTTGCCCGGGCCACGAGCGCTTGATCACCAGATAACCCGCGCCTTCTCCTTCAATTTCATTGCCCTGCTCATCGAGGAGGGCAGGTTCGACACCAAAGTAGGGGAAGCTGGCATAACCCGGCTTCATCGCATGAGCCGAAGGCATTGGGGTGATCATCATGGCCCCAGTTTCTGTTTGCCACCAGCTATCGACAATGGGGCAGCGGCTATCGCCAACGACTCGGTGATACCACTCCCAGGCTTCGGGATTAATGGGCTCTCCCACCGAACCGATGATTCTCAGGCTCTTTCTCGAGTACCGAGTAACAAAATCGTCCCCCAGCGCATGCAATGCACGAATGGCCGTAGGCGCCGTAAAAAAGGTATTGATTTGGTGCTTGTCGATGACCTCCCAGCAACGGCCTCCGTCGGGATAGGTGGGGACACCTTCAAACATTACGGTGGTAGCACCATTCGCTAAAGGGCCATACACGATATAGGAGTGTCCAGTGACCCAGCCGACATCAGCGGTGCACCAAAACACCTCGCCCTCACGGTAGTCGAATACATACTTGAAGGTACTCGCTGCCTGTAACAAATAGCCGCCGGTGGTGTGAAGCACGCCCTTTGGTTTTCCCGTCGAGCCAGATGTGTAAAGGATGAATAGCGGTGCTTCGCTATCCATAGACACGGGCTCGAAGTCAGAACTCGCGGCGCGAGTGCTTGCTCCGTATGGGATATCCCTGCCGGCGGTCCAGTCAATCGCAGCGCCCGTGCGCTCGAGCACAATCACCGTATCGACCGACGGACAATCAGCTAATGCTGCGTCGACATTTGTTTTCAGCGGAACCTTCTTACCGCCTCTTAGGCCTTCGTCAGCCGTGATGACCATTCGACAACTAGCGTCGTTGATTCGATCTTTGAGTGCCTCCGGGGAGAATCCTCCGAAGACAACCGAATGGATCGCACCGATTCGCGTGCAGGCCAACATCGCATAGGCGGCTTCCGGCACCATGGGCATGTAAATGCAAACGCGATCGCCGGCGCGCACCCCTCGATCATGCATAACATTGGCGAGACGACAGACCTCGTCTTTGAGCATTTGATAGCTAATGTGTTGGCTCTCGCCCGGATCATCCCCTTCCCACAATATGGCGGTTTGCTCAGCACGAGCGGGCAGGTGCCGGTCAATACAATTGACTGAGGCGTTCAGTTTTCCACCGTCGAACCAGCGTGCGTGGCCAATGGATAAATCGCTCTCGCACACCGAATCCCAGGTCTTGTCCCAAGAGAGAAACTCATTGGCTTGCTGGCTCCAAAATGTCTCTGGATCCTCCAGTGATTGCCGATACATGTCGTGGTATTTCTCCGGCGTTATGTGCGCATCGGAAAAATTAGGTGGGACGGGATATAGGGCCTCGTTAGACATGCAATGGATCCTTGTGTTTCTATCACTGCGCTGACGCAAAACTTGCGTCTTACCTCAAAAACAATAATGCCGTATGTGTTTCTGTAGTGAAACAAAATGCGTTTGGAAAAGGGAGATATCCAGCGAATGGCCGAGGATAAAAAAATAGAGCGACGGCAGCGATTTGCGGCGAGGGTACGGAGCCTGATGTTACGCCTGCTGGTTGTCTGGTTCGTGGTCAGTTTCGGGTTTGGCATTCTATTGGTTGAGCCACTCAACGAGATAAGGCTGGGTGGATACAAACTAGGGTTCTGGTTTGCACAACAGGGATCTATCTTCATTTTTATCGCGCTGATCTTCGCGTTTTCCTCTGTCATGACGCGTCTGGAGCGCGATTATGTAGACGGTGAGAAGGAGTCTGGAAAATGAGTCTGACGGTTCTCACCTATTTAGTTGTTGGTTTTACTTTTGCTCTTTACATCGGAATTGCGATTGCTACCCGCGCATCGTCGACAAAAGATTTTTATGTTGCTGATGGCGGCGTGCATCCGGTAGCTAATGGCATGGCGACTGCGGCTGACTGGATGTCCGCGGCTTCGTTTATATCGATGGCCGGTCTAATCGCACTGTCCTACAACGGTTATGGTGGTTCGGTATTCTTGATGGGCTGGACCGGTGGTTACGTATTACTCGCCCTGCTAATTGCGCCTTATCTGCGGAAGTACGGAAAGTACACAGTCCCTGACTTTATCGGTGAGCGCTATTACTCAGATACGGCGCGGGTAGTGGCGGTTATTTGTCTGATCTTATGCTCTGTGACCTATGTCATTGGTCAGATGAAAGGCGTGGGTGTGGCCTTCTCACGGTTCCTAGAAACCGACTATGAGACCGGGCTTGGTATCGGCATGTTTATCGTCTTCTTCTACGCCGTCTTGGGTGGCATGAAAGGCATCACCTACACTCAGATTGCCCAATATGTCGTATTGATCACTGCTTATACCATTCCCGCGATCTTTATTAGCCTGCAACTGACGGGCAACCCACTGCCGCAGCTGGGCTTAGGATCAACGCTCGCTGGGAGCGATGTCTACCTTCTCGACAAACTTGACATGATCTTGGTGGATCTCGGCTTCCAGGAATACACCACAACCCTCCGCGGCAGTACATTGAACATGATGGCGTTTACAGCCTCCCTTATGATCGGCACTGCGGGTTTGCCGCACGTCATCATTCGTTTCTTCACGGTGCCTAGCGTGGCAGCTGCCCGGCGATCCGCTGGATGGGCGTTGGTATTCATCGCCATTCTCTATACGACGGCACCAGCAATTGCCGCGATGGCACGGCTGAATATTGTCGACACTATGCAGCAGTCTGACGGACAGGCCCTCCTGATAGAGGAAAAGCCTGCTTGGTTTGAGAACTGGGAGCAGACTGGCTTACTCCAGGTCGAAGATCTCAATGGTGACGGTCGAATTGAATACACCGCTGATCCCGAGACGAATGAGTTAACAAAACTCGATAACGACATTTTGGTTCTAGCTAATCCGGAAATTGCCCAGCTGCCAAACTGGGTCATTGCGCTGGTGGCAGCGGGTGGTCTCGCAGCGGCACTGTCCACTGCCGCCGGTCTGCTGTTAGCGATATCAAGTGCCATCTCACATGACCTCTTGAAAAGTACCTATATGCCGTCTATTTCCGAGAAGGCTGAGCTCAGGGCTTCCCGAATCGCGATGGCGGCGGCGGTATTGGGGGCAGGTTACCTGGGACTGAATCCGCCAGGATTTGCGGCAGGTACAGTCGCTTTGGCATTCGGACTCGCCGCGTCCTCGCTGTTCCCAGCCCTACTGATGGGCATCTTTGCACGCAGGGTCAATCGCGAGGGTGCAGTGGCGGGGATGCTCGCCGGGATATCAGTGACCTTGCTGTATGTATTCCAGCACAAGGGCATTATGTTTATCCCCGGTACCTCATTCCTTGGCGATATGTCCCCGAACTGGTTCTTTGGGATCGAGCCCAACGCCTTCGGCGTCGTAGGGGCGATCGTGAATTTTATTGTGGCGTTCGCTGTGAGTCGCGTATCTGCGCCGCCGCCGGGTGAGGTAGAGGAATTACTCGAGTTTTTGCACGAGCCCAGCTCAGCAGCGTCGCAGCCACCGCCGGGGGCCGCTCACTAGCTAAAAGCTATACGATCCGGTTATCGATGAGGCGGGTAGTGCCGAGAAACGCTGCGCCGAAAAGCGCGGTTTCCTGATTCAGCGACGAGGCCTCGGACAGGTCATAGGTATGGCGTGCTTCGAGGTAATCCACGACGAAACCGGCCTCAGTCAGTATGGCTTCGCCTTCTGCTATTACCGTTTTAATGTCGGAGCCCGACTCAGCGACTCGTTTAGCAGTCTCCTCAAGCGTCCGTGAAAACAGTGGTGCCAGCGCACGTTCGTCGTGGCTCAGATAGCCATTACGTGAGCTCATGGCGAGACCATCGGACTCGCGTACGGTAGGTACTACCTCGATCTCTGTATTGATCGAGAGGTCACGAACCATTTTCTTTATGACCAGCACCTGCTGAAGGTCTTTTGCCCCGAAGGCTGCAATATGGGGCCTCACAATACCCAAGAGCTTACTAACCACCGTTGTAACGCCACGGAAGTGACCAGGTCGTGACGCACCGCAGAGCACGTCAGTGAGTCCTGGGACATCGACCGCTGTATGCTGAGATACGCCGTCAGGGTAAATATCAGTCGTCGTTGGTGTGAATACAGCGGCAGTTCCCGACGCTTCGAGCTTTGCTAGGTCCGCCTCAAGTGTTCGGGGGTAAGCGTCCAGATCCTCATTGCCACCGAACTGCATGGGATTAACAAAGATAGAGGCGACGACGACATCACTCTGCTGCTTTATGACATTAATGAGTTCGATGTGACCCGCGTGTAGGTTACCCATGGTGGGTGCAAACCCAACACGTTGACTAGGTGCCAGCGACGCGCGCCACTCGCGCATTGCGTCAAGGCTGCGCAAAATTTCCATCGTTACTGGTACGTGTGCTGGGCTTTCGGATAGGAGCCGTCTTTAACCGCTCGAACGAAAGCGGCAATTGCATCCTGAATAGAGTCAGCGCCTTCCATAAAGTTTTCCACGAACTTGGCCGGCTTCTCCGTCAGTCCTAGTAGGTCATGGAGTACGAGTACTTGTGCATCAGTGCCTGCCCCTGCACCGATACCGATAACAGGGATATCAAGTTTGGACGAGATGTCCGCTGCGAGTTCCTCTGGTACGCATTCCAGAAGCAAGATACTGGCGCCAGCATCCTGAATCTCAACCGCATCGGCCAGAATCGACTTTGCTTCCTTCGGTGTTCTGCCCATCACTCGATAGCCACCGAATACGTTGACCGACTGAGGCGTCAGACCCAAGTGAGCACAAACGGGGATGCCGCGCTGTACCAGCTGATGAATGGTATCACTGAGCCAGGTTCCACCCTCGAGTTTCACCATCTGAGCACCTTGTTGCATCAGTTCCATAGAGGCGGCGAGGGCGACGTCGGGTGATGAATAGGTCATGAATGGCAGGTCGGCAACAATCATCGACTTTGGACGGGCACGGGCCACGCACTCGGTGTGATAGACCATGGCTTCCAGAGAGACGGGCACGGTTGTGTCATGGCCCTGTAACACCATACCGAGCGAGTCTCCGACGAGAATACACTCCGCACCTGCATCGCTAACGAGCCTGGCGAAGGTAGAGTCATAAGCTGTGACCATCACAAACTTCTCGCCAGAGGTTTTCATGGCTTCAAGCTTGCTCGTGGTTATTCGATCGGACATCGACCTGGCTGCTCCTTGATGGTTCTTTTAGTTACGTTAATCGATGAATGTTGGGTTGAAATAGTGCCGCCCCGCTTTGATGTCGAGAGCATAGTCGACTAGTTGAGCAAAATCCTCATGTCGATTCACTAAGTCAATCTGGTTGGCATTTACGATTAACAACGGCGCCGCATCGTAGTAGAGAAAGAATTCGCTGTACACCTCATTTAACTCTTCAAGGTACTGCCGACTAATTGTCCGTTCTGATGCAATGCCTCGACGATCAATTCGCTCAAGCAGGCGATCTACCGATGCCTGCAGGTAAATAACCAAATCGGGTGTTGGCGCGTCGACCGTCATTTGGTTGTAGACCTTGCTGTAGAGCTCGTATTCATCGGCATCGAGATTGACCTGAGCGAATAGCGGGTCCTTGTCGATCAGGAAATCAGCGATCCTCAGAGGTCTAAAAAGATCCTGTTGCTTTAGGTCGTCAATTTTCTGTACGCGTTGAAAGAGGAAAAATAGCTGTGTTGCTAAGGCGTTCTGTCGCCGGTTTTCATAAAACTTTGAGAGGAATGGGTTCTCGTGCGCGTCTTCAAGCAGTAATTGATAGTCAAATAGCTCCGCAAGCTGTCGAGCTAGCGTTGTTTTTCCTACGCCAATGGGCCCCTCAATCGCGATGTAGGGCTGCGGCACTCGACCTCTAAGGTCAATTGGCTGTGTGGTTCCATCTGTCAAAACATACCTGCCTAGGCAACTGTCGCATCGTTGATATCGATGTCCTGACACAGCGAAATCGAGTGATGCTTGAGTTCATCGCGAAGCGTACCAAGATCATCCAGTCCTGGCACCTTGTGATCAGCCCCCAGTAGCTCAATCATCGGTTCCACGACAAAGAGGCGTTCACTGATGCCCGGATGCGGAATCAGAAGGTCGATGTCGTGAATTAGCTGCTCGCCCATTTGAATGATGTCTAGATCAATACAACGTTCGCCCCAATGCCGCACTTTTACGCGCCCCATGGCTTGCTCAATCGCCTGAAGCTCAGCCATAAGTCGTCGTGGTTCTTCAGTGTAGAGGCAGGTTGCGACTGCATTAAAAAATGGTGGTTGATCCTGGGGACCCATTGGAGGCGATGTAAAAACACTCGAGACACGTAATCCGGTCAGTCCCTTTAATCGCGACAATCTGAAACATGCCTCTTTAAGTTGCTTAGGTGGATTGTCGAGATTTGAACCCAGCGCTATGACCGTTAGTGTCATTGGCTGCGCTTTCTCCGGCGGGGCCGTCGCTTGCGCTGTGGAATCTCAGTCGCCGGCAAACTGCCAACCACATCGGGAAACAGCTGTTGCTGCTCTTCCCAGAATGACACAGTTGACTTCAGCTCTTCCGAGGACTCGGATCTCAGCAATAACAAATCAAAAGCAGCTCTGAAGCGTCGTTGCGACAAGACCGACTTCACTCGCTTTGAGGAGCATTTTTCGAGCCTCGGCTGAAGCTCCCAAATTTCCCTCATGGGAATCGAGAATCGTTTGGGGATGGACACTCGTTGCAACGTGATCGTGAGTACCTGTTGGCCAGCTGCATTGATGGGCGATCCTTCGTGGACACCAGCGCTGGCAATATCACGACCTCTGTCAGCAACCGCGGGCCACAACAATGCACCGAGGAGGAAAGCCGGTGTCACGGGCTTTCCCCTAGCAACGCGCGCATCCGTGTTCGCCATCGCCTTAAGAATAAGGCTTCTCGACGACGGGTCATTCATCGCCCCGATAGCCTCAGGGAAGAGAGGCTCCAGTAATCCGTGCTGTGCTAGATGCTCTATCGTGGGTGCTGCAAATCCGGCCATAAAGAGTTTGAGCGTTTCGTCGAACAGGCGCGCGGCGGGAATATCGGCTAGCAGGTGCCGGCATTGGCTAATGGCCGCTTGGCTCGTTTCCTCTATAGTGAAACCGAGTTTTGCTGCGAATCTGACGACCCGAAGCATTCGGACTGGATCTTCGCTGTACCGAGTAGCTGGGTCGCCTATGATTCGAACGAGCCGCTGTCGGATGTCTTCTATTCCATCGAGGTCGTCAAGGATAAGTTTATTGGCTGGATCTAGGTAGAGCGCGTTGATGGTGAGATCGCGCCGCGCTGCATCTTGGTCAAGCGTTCCGTAGACATTATCGCGAAGTAACAGCCCTTTCTGAGATTTAACGGCGGTTTGAGGGGCTCCATCATCGTGGTGACCACGGAAAGTCGTTACTTCGATGATCTCTCTACCCATGCGCACGTGGACAATCTGAAACCGTCGCCCAATGATGCGCGACCCGCGAAATAGGGCAACGACCTGTTCAGGGGTGGCATTGGTTGCGACATCAAAGTCTTTTGGTCGCTTCCCCAAGAGCAAATCCCTAACGGCGCCACCAACGATGAATGCGCTGTAGTCATTTTCACAAAGTCGCTCAACGACAGAGACTGCAGCGCGCGACAGCGCCGTGTGATCAATGAGCTTGCTGGAATTAATGGTTTGCAAAGTAGAGGACTCGAAAGCGACAAGCCGCGATCTTATCAACTCAGGTGCTGCGAAGGGAAAAAAAGAAACTGGGGGAAGTTACCTTCCCCGCCCAGGTCCGTAGTGACACATATTATTTTTATTCGGCCGCTTATTATTATTTTGGCTCTGTCACTTTTAGTGCATTTGCCATGCCACTCATATTTTTACTTTAAAAAACAATATGTTAATGTTTTTTGAGCATCTGGCTATTAGGGGTTTGTTACAAAAGTGTTACCGAAGTAAACCCCCTGATGTTACTTATCGCACCATGTGGTGCATCAGGCAGCGCCTCGCTTACGCTTTCTGGGTAGGTCAAATCGTTGTCTTCGCTCCCAAAGGCACTTTCTGCTGATGCCGAGCTTCTGAGCCAGCTCTGTTTCGTTCATCGCATCTTGATTCTCTAAAACAAAACGCTGGAAGTAATCTTCGAGCGACAGTTCCTCAGCCTCGGTTTCACCCTCGACTCTCGATTGAGAAGCTTCAAGCTTTGGCTCCTCAGAAGGTGGACTACTAAATGCTGATACAACGGGGGTGTGACTGGGAAGGTTGAGGTCGCTCATGGCAATGACATTGCCATCTGCCATGACAAGTGCTCGTTCGATCGTGTGTTCTAACTCTCGTACATTACCGGGCCAGTTATAGTCTGACAGTGCGTTATAGGCTTCGTCTGATAATGCTTTAGGCTCTACCCCAAGGCGACCAGCCACGCGTTTCACCAGCCAGTTGGTAAGGCCTTCAATATCATCGCCACGCTCTCGTAACGGCGGCAGTTCGAGTCGTAACACATTGATGCGGTGAAATAGATCACGTCGGAAGGCATCGGTATTTTCAAGTTCCATCAGGTTCCTGTGTGTTGCACAGATGAGCCTGACATTGACGCTGGCACTTTCAACTGAACCAATGCGTCGAATCTCTCCCTCTTGAATGAATCTCAGCAATCGGGCTTGGGCGGAAGGTGGAAGTTCTCCAATTTCGTCGAGAAACAGTGTTCCTCCATCGGCTGCTTCAATGAGTCCTACTCGTTGTGCATTCGCGCCAGTGAATGCACCTTTTTCGTAGCCGAATAACTCAGATTCAATCAATGTTTCGGGAATCGCAGCGCAATTTACCGAAATGATGGGTTTACTCGCGCGCTCACTGGTCTGATGAATGTGGCGTGCAACGAGCTCCTTTCCGGTCCCCGTCTCACCAATAATTAAAACGGTCGAGCTCGCTTTAGCTGCCTTGTTTGCCATCGTCATCAAAGCGCGCATACCCATAGACTTACCTACGAAGGCTTCGACAGCAGGTGCCGCGTTTTCCGCGCTTTGCGATGTGGCAAGCGACGCGCGTCGAATAGCGTCAAGGACATCTCTGATGGGGGCAGGCTTCGCCCAGTAATCACGCGCACCTGCCTTCATGAGCTCTACGGCTGATCTTAGTGATGCATGTTGTGCATGGATAAAGACGGGAACAGGGTGCAAATCGGCTATCAGCTGGTTCGCGCCGGCCTCGTTGCGTCCGGGGTCTAGGATTGCGGCGTCAACACGCTCCGCAGTCTTAATCGCACCTAGCGCCGAAAAGGGCGATGCTTTGATTACTTTCAGCCCTTCAGCCGCTAGATCGTCAGCTGTATGTGTGGCACTGATAGGGTCATCGTCGAGCAAGAGAACCGTAAGCATTACAACTCTTTCCTCCCAGAAATCGCCGAAGAGGCTAACATGAACATTTACTTAAATGTCACCTAGGTAACACTTATCGTGTTGAAAAGTTACAGATTTTTTGAGTTTAGCGCATTGCGCCGCCAATTGACGGTCGCAAGCTGCAAAATATCCTCAACGCAATCCACGTCTTGCGGGGGAGTTGGCTGTCCGAGAAAGGCCAATGCGCGGCGAAGATTCGCGTTCGGGGTATCGGTATCAATCGCCCGGGCGCCGGTTTGTTTACTGAGCTTATTACCTGATTGATCGGTGACGATGGGTAAATGGCCGTACTCGGGTGAAAGGCGTCCTAGGGTTTGATGAAGCATCATTTGCCGGAGGCTCGATTCAAGCAGATCGGCACCGCGAATTACATGGGTGTATCCCTCATCGAGGTCATCGATTGCCGTTGCCAACTGATACGCGATTAGTCCATCCCTACGTTTAACAATGAAGTTACTGGGAAGATCCGACCTATGTTGTTCACCAAGAAATAGGTCCTTTATTCGGTCGGGGGCATCCGTTGGTACATGGAAACGTACGCTGCCTTCAATATCCTTGCGATCCCTGCAATCCATAACGCATGCGCCAAGCTCACCCAAGGTGGCTCTGGTGCAAAGACAGTCGAACAAATGACCCGCATTCCTGAGTTTGGAGAGTGTGTCTTCATGCGCTTCACGACGCTGGCTCTGGAAAATAATAGGCCCGTCCCAGGTCAAGCCATGGCTTTCCAAGCAGCGGGGAATGGATCCGAAGCTAGCTTTATCGTGACGCGGTGGATCGATATCGTCGATACGCAGGTACCATTCGCCCTCATGTGATCGAGCGTCGAGAAAGCTACCCAATGCTGCGACCAAGGAGCCCATATGAAGTGGGCCCGTGGGAGATGGAGCAAATCGTCCTCGATAGATCAAGTCCGCAGCGCCCCCCGTATTAACCTAGCTCTTGGCGTTCCTTGATTTCTGCCAAGGTCTTGCAATCAATGCATAGCGTCGCCGTGGGTCGTGCTTCCAACCGTTGAACACCGATTTCGATACCGCAGGCATCGCAGTAACCATAATCGTCGATTGAAATTCGCTCTAAGGTGCCGTCAATCTTTTTGATCAGCTTGCGCTCACGATCGCGTGCGCGTAGCTCGAGGCTAAATTCTTCCTCTTGCGTTGCTCGATCTGCTGGGTCAGGGAAGTTCGCGGCCTCGTCCTTCATATGACCAACGGTTTTGGTTACTTCATTTACGAGATCGGCTCTCCAGCTCAACAGAAGCTGACGAAAATGCTCCAGTTGCTCCTCGTTCATGTAGCTCTCACCGCGCGATGGCTTGTATGGCTTGAAGTTATCGAAGTTCTGAACCTCACCGACAGCTCGGGCCACATTTGATGGTGCTTTCGCTTTTGACTTTGCTTTAGCCTTCGGTGCTGCCTTTGCCTTTGTCGCGGGCTTGGCTTTCGCTTCAGCTTTCTTCGCCGCCTCAAGTGCCATTTCTTCTTTTTCGACTTCCAGTATTTCTGGTGTCTCAAGGGTTATTCGCCCTAACTTACCCGACTGCAGTTCTTTAAGCAGGATCTCGCATATTTTATGAAGGTTTACACGACCACCCGCTTGAATTGCCCCACGCGTTTTGGCGGCGGCTTCCAGAAACTCTATTTCAGTATCTGGCAACTCGTCCAGCTTGTAGCGCTCCTTCATTACCTCTGGATACGCTTTAATGAGGTAATCTGCCGCAAAAAAACCGACATCGTCGTATTCCATGGCAGTATTTTTAACAGCGCCCGATGAAGCTAACCGATAAATTGAATGTGGGTTTTCAAGCTTAGGCCACAGTACTCCCGGTGTATCAAACAAGATAATACCGCTGCCTAAATTTATGCGCTGCTGGCTTTTCGTTACAGCTGGCTCGTTGCCTGTTTTAGCAATGATTCGGTCGGCTAAAATATTAATTAGCGTCGATTTACCCACGTTAGGTATACCCGTGATCATAGCTTTAATTGCTTTTGGCTGACCTTCTTTATACGAACAAATGCTTTTAACCAGCTGCATAATTTGCTTGCTGTTGCCCGGGTTATCGCTAGAGGTCGTGATCGTCTTCACGCCGCGCTCTTTCTCTAAGCTCTCCTGCCAGCGCGCAGTAATTTCTGGGTCTGCCAAATCATACTTATTAAGAATTTTAATACAGGGCTTATCGCCGCGTATTTTTGCAATTTCGGGGTTTTCACTGGAATATGGAATACGCGCGTCAAGCACCTCAATAAGAATGTCTACTTGATTAAGCGACTCTTTAATTTCTTTCAGGGCCTTGTGCATATGCCCTGGGAACCATTGTAATGCCATGGTTGTTTCCTATCGTAATCGAGTTGAGGGGAGTGTGCTTAACGGGTTAATTCATAAGCGCAGATATTCACAGCGCTGGCTAAGTTTAACGAGTCAATCTTACCGCTTCCCGCAATGGTATACGCCGTTGCGTTTAGCTTTGATAGTGCGTCAACAGGCACGCCACGGGCTTCGTTACCAAACAGATAACACTGATAATCACCAAAGGTGTTAGAGGTGATATTACTACCATTCATATCCAAGAAAGCGAAACGTTCGAACCGCTCGCCTAGGCTTTCAAG